>NZ_AMZQ01000006.1 GCF_000313615.1 Campylobacter showae CSUNSWCD
GGCTCTGTATGAAAAATGTATTGCTATTTAAGGTTTAAAATGCTATGATACCATCAATAAAACAAAGCAAAGGCGGTAAAAATGACAACTAATAAAGCAGAACTAGAAATAATAAAACAACTTTTTAGCACTCTAAGCGATGATGACAAAAAATCTTTTTTAAAATCTATTAAAGACAATCAGCAGATAACCGAGAAACTAAACTTCACAAGAGAGCTAAAAGAGTGCCCTCATTGTAAATCTACACATTTTAAAAAGAATGGAACAACTCATAGCAAACAAAGATATTTTTGTCATGATTGCAAAAGGACTTTTGCCATTACAAATGATACTATTCTTTTTAGCACCAAAAAAGATTTATCTGTTTGGCAAAAATACATTCATTGCATGATTGAAAAATACTCACTTAGAAAGACTGCTGAAATTTGTGGAATAAATTTAACAACGGCATTTAACTGGCGACACAAAATCCTAGATGCACTCCAAAACATGATGAAAGAAGTTGAACTTGATGGAGTAGTAGAAGCTGATGAAACATTTTTGCCTATCTCATACAAAGGCAATCACAGAAATTTTAAGTTACCACGTTTATCATATCAAAGAGGAACGCCAGCTAGTAAGCGTGGTTTATCAAAAGAACAAGTCTGCGTTCCTTGCGTTGTTAATCTAGGTGGCTTATCGGTTGCTAAAATCTCAAATCTAGGTAAGCCAAAGTTAGCTGATCTGCAAAGAGTAATAAGTGGCAAGATAGCCAAGGATAGTGTCTTTGTAACCGATGCTCTTAGATCATATATCAAGCTATCAAATGATATGGAGCTAAACCACATTAGAATTCCGCGTAAAAAACGAAGTGTAGGAACTTTTAACATTCAAACTGCTAATAGCTATCACAGCCATTTAAAATCAATGCTGATTTATACTTTCAAAGGCGTATCGACCAAGTATCTTAATAACTATCTTGTCTATCATAACTTTGTCAATTTTGCAAAAGAGAGTAGACAGGATAAAGAACAGATACTTTTTGTTCATATACTTAATACTGATTGCGTAAGCAAGGTTGAAAGTTTAAGAGATAGACCTGCAATACCTCTTGCGTCGTAAAATTAGTTATAAAATTAAATTAGGAAAAATAGATGGCAAAAACAATAGATGAAATTTTTGAAAAAGAAGAATCAAAACACTTGTCTCAATTAAAAAAAGAAGATATAGAGTGGCTAAATAGCCAAATCAAAGAACGTGCGGGGGGGGTGCAGGTATTGAGTGTATTATTCGTGGCAAAAATGATAGTGGAGACTATTTTAAATTAACGCCCGAAGAGATAATTAGACAGTACTACGCACACCTCTTAATTGAGAGATATGGGTATTCTAAAAACAAAATAAAATTTGAAACCCCAGTTATTTTTGCAGGAAAAGAAAAAAAAGATGAAAAAAGAACAGATATTGTTGTTTATAACAAGGACAATGATGCTAAGATTGATTTAATCATTGAAGTAAAACGCCCTAAAATTAAAGATGAAAAAGCTATTGATAGTATAGAGGCTACTTCTGCATTTGAACAAATGCAATCTTATTGTCGTGCATTACAACCTAAAATAGGTGTGATCGCAAATGGTGATAATCTTTTAAAATTTTACGAATTTCCAAAAACGATGAAGAGCTAAGTATAGATAAATTTCCACGAAATGGTGAAGATATAAACGAATGGAAAGAAAACCGTAGATTTACACTAAAACAACTTATGCAGGTTGATAGATTGCAGACCGAAACACTAAAAGATATTATTCTAAAGGTTGAACAACGATTTGGTGCAAACGATTCAAGCGATAAAGCATTTGAAGAGATTTTTAAGTTAATTTTTATCAAACTATATGACGAGATTAAATCCAGCATTGATGCAGATACGATAGCTCTTGATATAGATAGACACAATATTGCACTTAAAGATATTGATGATTCAAAATTTAGAACGATGGAATTTAGAGTTAGAGAGATTGATACGCTTGATGATATTCAAGATAAGTTTAACGAGTTATTTAAAAAAGCAAAGGCTAAATGGAATGGAGTATTCCCAAAAAATTCTGTCCTAGATATGGGTCAAGCTACTTTAAAATCTTGTGTAAAAGAATTGCAATATGTAAAACTTTTTAACTCTAATCTTGAGGTGGTCGATGAAGCATTCGAACATCTAGTAAATAAAAATCAAAAAGGTGATATGGGGCAGTATTTCACACCACGCTATGTAATTGATATGTGCGTAAAAATGTTAAATCCAAAGCCCGATGAAAAAATGATTGATACTGCGGCTGGAAGCTGTGGCTTTCCTATGCACACTATTTTTTATGTGTGGAAACAACTTAATCCAGAGGCACCTAATTTATTTACAACAAGAAGTAGAACATCAGAAGAGCTTGAATATGTCGTAAATAATGTATTCGGTATTGATTTTAGTGAAAAATCTGTTCGTGTTGGAAGAATGTTAAATATCATTGCTGGAGATGGACATACAAATGTGATTGAGCTTAACACGCTTGATTATTCAAATTGGAAAAAATCATACACAAGCATTGAGAAATGGCAAGAAAAATATCAAGCAGGATTTTTAAAGCTTTCTGGTATGAGTTCAAATTCAAATACACACGATGATAAGAAAAGGTTTCACTCTTTTAAATTTGATATTTTAATGGCAAATCCACCTTTTGCTGGTGATCTTGACAATAAAGAACAATTTAAAATTTATGAGCTAGGGAAGAATTCAAAAGGCAAATTACAAAACAAAGTAGGAAGAGACATTTTGTTTATAGAAAGAAATTTAAATTTTTTAAAACCTGGTGGGCGTATGGCAGTTGTCTTACCACAAGGTAGATTTAACAACGCCAATGATAGATATATCCGTGATTATATTGCAGAGAAATGTCGAATACTAGCGGTAGTTGGACTGCATGAAAACGTCTTTAAGCCGCATACTGGAACTAAAACCAGTGTGTTATTCGTGCAAAAATGGACTGATGAAAGGTGCGGTTATCCAAATATTTGTCCTAAACCAGCATCTGATGAAAATGGCGACATTGATTATCCTATATTTTTTGCTACTATGCAAGAACCTAGCAAAGACAACTCGGGAAATAAAATATATGTTAATGAAAATTATGTTAGATGGACTAGTTATGAGTATGAAACAAAAGTTTCTTATATTAGAAAATCCGACAAGGCTGAAGTTACACGAAGCGAATACGATCTAGCAAAGAAAAAATCGGATTATAAAGTAAAAATAGAAACTCATAAAAGCCTAAATGAACATAAAACTAGTGATAACAAAGAATTGTTTATCAAAGATAATTTTGTGGCAGAATTTGGAGAACTGGGCTTGCATAGAAAGTGGATACTTAAAAACGTTGAATTTAAAGATAAAGCTGCCGATAGCAATGAAATTTTAAGTATTGAAGAGTTTCTAAATTTAGATGAGCATATAAGAGGAAACTACAAAGAAATTCCTATTATTGGAAAAAATACCAAAGCACCTATATCACTAGATGAATATAACTCTTTAGACAAGTCAATTCAAAAATACTATCTTGTAGCCGAAGACATAGCAGAGGTTACTAAACGAGTTAAAGATACTCACGGACATATATTTGTAAAGCATGATTTATTTAACCATGACCCTAATATGCAAAATCCAAATCCAAACAATATTTATAGTAAAAATGGAATTGCAGAAGCATTTATAGAATTTGCAAAAGCCCAAAATCTAAGTTTTTGGAGTGAATGATGAATCAAATTCTACAAGCAAAATATCCAAATTTGGAAGTAAGTATATTTAACTATAAAAAAGTTAAAGAACATTTTATTTTTGGCTCAGATTTTAATAGCAATAAAAAGGAAAATGCACTTAAAATTTTAAAATCAGAAAACAAAGTAAGTGATTATTTTGAGCTATCGAACCAAAATGTTTCTTCGTTAAATGAGGCTGCTTTTGTTTATGACTTAACACATTCAATAGAAAATTTTATGGAAGAAGTAAAACTTTCATCAAGTATTCAAAGTAATAAAAAAATAGCATTTGCTGGAGATTTTGTTATTTCAAGATTACGTTCGTATCTTAAAGAAATGGCTGTAATACAGCCAAAAGATTACAAACAGCTGTTGTCAACAGAGTATCTAGTTTATCGTCCAAAAACAGATAAAATTTCAAGCAATACCCTAATGGTATTTGCATTAACCAGATATGTTCAATCTATTCTAAATTGCAGCCAATATGGAACAGAACACCCGAGATTTTACGAATTTGCCTTTAATGAGTTACCTTTGCCAGATGTTCTTTTTAAGTTAAATTCAAAAATTGAAGCTTTGATGCAAAAAGCATATAATTTACGTGAATCAAGCAATGATCTATATAATCAAGCAGAGAATGAATTGATAAGATACTTAAATATTGATACAAAACAAGAAATAGGTGATAATATTGCAATAAAACCTTTTTTAAAAAGCTTTGGAAAGACTGGCAGACTAGACGCTGAATATTATCAATCAAAACACGACAAAATAATACAAAAGCTTGGAGCATTTGGAACAATAGGGGATAAATGCACTATTTACGATAAAACATATATGCCACAAGATGATAAAGAGTACGCGTATATAGAATTAGCAGATATTGGTAAATTTGGCAAAATTATAAATGCCCAAAAGCTAATAGGCTCACAACTTCCATCTCGTGCAAGAAGGCTAATTAAAAAAGGTAATATTTTGGTTTCTTCTATTGAGGGGTCATTAGATAGCTGTGCGTTAGTAGATGACAAATTTGATAATGCTCTTTGTTCAACTGGCTTTTATGTTATAGATTCAGCATATTACAACAGTGAAACAATACTGATTCTTTTAAAATCAAAGCCCATTCAATCACTACTTAAAAAAAGTTGCTCAGGAACTATTTTAACAAGTATTAGAAAAGAGGACTTTTTAAATATTGCATTGCCTTTTATAGATGGCTCTATTCAAGAAACTATAAAGGAAAAAGTTGAAAAATCTTTTAAGCTTAGAAATAAAAGCAATCTAATTCTTGATCATGCAAAGCAAACAGTAGAAATAGCAATAGAGCAAGGTGAAAATATTGCCACACATTACCTAGAAAGAGAAATTAAGGCACTAAATATAGATATTTAAAGTATTTGTTTTTTGATACTTTAAAGAATGTTCTCTTTTTTAATATCTAACAAACAATACATTTTTCATACAGAGCCAAATTTAATAGAACCAAGAACTGACGAAAATGACTACTCCGATAAAAAGAAAATTATTTATTACAATGCCTTTACGCAGGATTTATTTTATTGGAATAATGATACTGAGCCGAAATTAAAGATACAGCCAAATTCTTTTACTAGATGGATATTTGAAGAACAAGGATTAGATAGGGAAGTTATTGATACTTTTCAGTTTTATGTAGGCAAAAAGCTTGAACCTAAATTTGATGCAGAATTTTCAGAAGTTTCTTTTTCTTTTATAGATGACAATGCCTCCGAAGATAATATTAAAATTTCAAAAGGAGAAGAAAGTATTTTTGTTTGGAGTATTTTTTATGTATTAATAAAACAAGTAATAGATGAATTAAATATTGCTGAAGTAGACAACCGATCAACTCACGAATTTAATGATCTGGAATATATATTTATAGATGATCCAGTTAGTTCGCTGGACGAGAACAATCTAATAGAAATAGCTGTTAATTTAGCTGAGAGAATAAAAGGGAGCGAATCTGATATAAAATTTATCATTACTACGCATAATCCTCTATTTTATAATGTTTTGTACAATGGACTAAAAGCCTATAAATTTGTTTTAAAAAATAATGAAGACGGGGTATATGTTTTAGAAGAACAAGAAAACGATTCGCCCTTTGCTTATCATCTGTATTTAAAAGCCGAGATAGAAAAAGCCATTGAGAGCAATCAGATCAAGAAATATCATTTTAACTTTTTAAGAAATGTTTTGGAAAAGACTTCTACTTTTCTTGGTTATAAAAGCTGGGGCGATCTCTTGCCTGATACTCCTGGCAGTGATTCAAGGCCATATGAATCAAGATTGATTAATATTTCAAGCCATTCTAAGCATTCTGCTGAAGAAAGTACTGAGCCAACTGATAATGACAAAAGGGTGCTAAAATTTTTAATGCAGGAAATTAACTCCATATATCATTTTAATAGCAACTAGCAAAGGAAAAACAAATGACACAAACTAAACCAATAGCAGAATCTCCAAAATTTATCGTCCTAGACGAATATGAAAAGATAATCCAGCCGTCAACCTATCAGAGTGAAGCTGATATGGAGCGCGAGCTGATAAACGACCTTGTTGCACAAGGCTACGAGTATGCAAAAGATATAAACTCGCCCGCAAAGCTACTAGAAAATTTAAAACAGCGACTGGAAAGTCTAAATGAGGTTAAATTTACGCCTTCTGAGTGGACTAGACTGCTTGGCGAATATCTCGACGCACCAAACGACGGCGTGAATGAAAAAACTCGTAAAATCCAAGATAATCACATTTATGATTTTGTTTTTGATGATGGGCATATACAAAATATCTACCTTCTCGATAAGAAAAATATCGCGCGAAATAGCGTGCAAGTCATTAATCAATTCGAGCAAACGGGATCGTTTGCCAACAGATACGACGTTACTATCCTAGTAAACGGCTTGCCGCTCGTGCAAATTGAGCTTAAAAAGCGCGGCGTGGCGATAAGAGAAGCGTTCAATCAAATCCACCGCTATGCCAAAGAGAGCTTTAATGCGTCAAATTCACTATTTAAATACCTGCAAATTTTCGTTATCTCAAACGGCACGGATACGCGCTACTTTGCAAATACTACAAAGCGCGATAAAACTAGCTTCGATTTTACTATCAACTGGGCGGATTCTAAAAATTATCCCATCAAAGACATAAAGGACTTTACTGCGACTTTTCTAGCAAAAAATACGCTTTTAAGCATACTGACAAAATACTGCGTATTTGACGCGAGCGATACCTTGTTAATCATGCGTCCATATCAGATCGCAGCGACCGAGCGTATACTGTGGAAGATAAATAGCTCACATCTTAGCAAATGCTATGCAAAGCCGGAGGGCGGCGGCTATATCTGGCATACGACAGGATCGGGCAAAACTCTAACCAGCTTTAAGGCGGCAAGGCTCGCTACTGGGCTTGATTTTATAGATAAGGTCTTTTTCGTAGTAGATCGCAAGGATCTAGACTATCAGACGATGAAGGAGTATCAAAAATTTCAAAAAGATAGCGTAAACGGCTCCGCAAGCTGCGCCGAACTAAAACGAAACACGGAAAAAGAGGACGGTAAAATAATCGTAACGACCATACAAAAGCTAAATAATCTGATGAAAAGCGAAAGCGAGCTGGCCGTATATCAAAAGGAGGTCGTTTTTATATTTGACGAGTGCCATCGCTCGCAGTTTGGCGAGGCGCAGAAAAATTTAAAGAAAAAATTTAAGCGATTTTTCCAGTTCGGTTTTACTGGTACGCCGATATTTCCGCAAAATGCGCTAGGAGCGGAGACGACGCAAGGCGTATTTGGAAGCGAGCTTCACTCGTATATATTAACCGATGCTGTGCGAGACGAAAAAGTGCTTAAATTTAAGGTTGATTATAACGACGTAAGGCCTAAATTTAGAGAATTTGAGACCGAAAAAGATGAGCTAAAACTGAGCGCTGCGGAGAGTAAAGAGGCATTTTTGCACCCTGAGCGTATAAAAGAGATTTCGCAGTATATCCTAGACCATTTCAAACAAAAAACGCACCGCCTAAACGCAAGTGGCAAAGGCTTTAACGCTATGTTTGCAGTAAGCTCTATCGAGGCCGCAAAGCTTTATTACGAGGCGTTTAAAAATTTACAAAAAGATAAAGAGCGACCGCTAAAAGTAGCGACGATTTTTTCATTTTCGCAAAACGAGGAGCAAGGCGTTGCGGACGAGATAGCGGACGAAAATTTTGAGCCAGAGACGATGGATATGAGCTCAAAAGAGTTTTTAAATGCGGCGATAAAAGATTATAACGCCTATTTTAGGACGAATTTTAGTATCGATGGTAGGTCGTTTCAGGACTATTATCGTGACTTAAGCGAGCGTATGAAAAAGCAAGAGATCGATCTGCTTGTAGTCGTGGGCATGTTTTTAACAGGGTTTGACGCACCTACCTTAAATACGTTATTTGTGGATAAAAATTTACGTTATCACGGGCTTATACAGGCTTTTTCACGTACGAATAGAATCTTAGATACCACTAAGACCTTCGGCAATATCGTTACTTTTAGAGACTTGCAGCAAGCTACGATCGATGCCATCACGCTTTTTGGTAAAAACAGTACCAAAAACGTAATTTTGGAAAAAAGCTATAAGGAATATATGCAGGGCTTTACCGATGCTGCTACCGGCGAGGCCAGACGAGGATTCCTAGAAGTTGCGAGCGAGCTTGAGACACGCTTCTCAGATCCTAGCGCAATAGAAACGCAAAAGGATAAAAAGGATTTTGTTAAGCTTTTTGGCGAGTATCTTCGCGTAGAAAATGCTCTGCAAAACTATGATGAATTTGCAGCATTGCAGGCTTTACAGGAGATAAATTTAGATGACGAGAATGCAGTGCGTGAATTTAAAGAAAAATTTTATCTAAGTGAAGAGGATTTGCGGGAGATGCAAAGCATAAAAGTGCCTAGCGTGAGAGCACTTCAAGACTACCGCTCTACCTACAACGATATAAGAGACTGGCTAAGAAAAGAAAGAGCCGGCGAACAAAAAGAGGCGCAAAAGATAGACTGGGACGACGTAGTCTTTGAGATTGACTTATTAAGGTCGCAGGAGATAAATTTAGACTACATTTTGGGGTTAATATTCGAGCACAATAAAAAGATTAAAGATAAGATCGCGCTTACCGAAGAGATCCGCAGGATCATCCGCGCTAGCCTAGAAAATCGCTCAAAAGAGGGGCTGATAGTAGATTTTATAAACGGGACCGATTTGGATGCGCTAAAAGATAGAGCCGGCGTCGTGGAGGCATTTTTTAAATTTGCAAAAGGCGAGATGAACCGCGAAGCAAAAGAACTGATTGTCTCGTTAAATTTAAATGAAAATGCTGCAAAAAGGTATATTAGCGCGTCGTTAAAACGCGGATATGCTAGCGAAAGCGGAACTGATTTAAACGAAATTTTACCTAAAATGAGTCCGCTAAATCCGAAGTATCTGAGCGTGAAGCAAAATGTTTTTGAGAAAATCGCCTTTTTTGTGGATAAATTTAAAGAAGTTGGCGCTGAGGTTTAAGGTGATTTTTGGTTCAAATTTGCGGCATTAAGATGTCAGTAAAACCAGTATAAATTTGATCGCTTTGCAGCTTTTTCTTATTTTTTCATTTTAAATTTTGTACCCTTTTGAGCTAAATTTACCGTAAAATTTGACTATAATTTCGCAAAGGATAAATCATGCAAGAGTGGGCTTTGTGGGCGCTAGCTTCGGCGGTTTTTGCCGCGCTTACGGCGATTTTCGCCAAAGTCGGGCTTGAGGGTATCGACTCAAATTTCGCGACTTTTATCAGGACGCTAGTTATCGCTGCGGCTCTGGTTTTGTTTCTCACGTATGCTAAAAAGTGGCAGCCCCTTGGCGAGCTTGGCGCGCGAAACTGGCTGTTTTTGACGCTTAGCGGACTGGCTACCGGCGCGTCGTGGCTGGCATATTTTAAGGCGCTTCAGATAGGCTCAGCGTCGCAGGTAGCGCCGATAGATAAGCTTAGCGTCGTTTTGGTCGTTGTTTTTGCGGTTATGTTTTTGGGCGAGCGCCCGAGCGTCAGAGAGTGGATCGGTATCGCGCTGATCGCTAGCGGCGTGTTTACGCTGGTTTTTGCGGATAAATAGTTTACGCGTAAATTTGATTTGAGTTAAATTTACTAAAATCGGCGAGCATAAAAGCTCGCGTCAAATTTGTACCCATCAATCACAAATTTGATATATACACATTGTTAAATTTCAACCGCAAAAGTGCAAGCTATCAAATTTAGCCCTTAAATTTAGCTTCATGCTCCAAAAGCCAAATTTTAGTCGCTAGCCCTTCGCCGCCGCTGTATCCGCCAAGGCCGTTTGAGGCGACGACTCTGTGGCAAGGCACGATGATTGGGATTTTGTTTTTTGCGTTTGCCGAGCCTGCCGCGCGAAACGCCCTTGGCCGCCCAGCCATCGCTGCGAGCCCTGCGTACGTGACGCGCTGCCCGTAAGCGATCTTTTGCAGATTTTCGTAAACGCACCTTTGAAATGCCGTGCCGCCGATATTTAGACGCGTTTTAAAGGTTTTAAGCTCGCCTTTAAAATAATCCTCAAGCTCGCTTAAACAGAGCTTTAAATTTACGTCCGTTACGTCCGTGCGGACAAAATCTCGCACGAAATTTATCTCGCAGACTCCGCTCTCGTCGCCGCAAATCTCCAAAACGCCGATAGGCGAGTTAAAATACGCTTTTTGCATCGTAATTCCTTAAAATCAAGTGCTTAAATTTAGCCAAATTTCGCTTTGTTTTGCTAAAATTACGTAAATTTTAATAAGGATAAACGATGGACTTTTTTACCGAATACGAAAAACACGTAAAAGAGCGCGAGGCCCTGGGCGTGCCGCCGCTACCGCTAAACGAGGAGCAGACGAGGGAAGTCTGCGAGCTTTTAAAGCTTGAAAGTGCGCACGAGAGGGGGGCTGGCGGCGAAGCAGCGACCTCCGCAAAGCTAGATGAAAATCAAGAGAGGGTAAAGCGGCTCGTAAATTTACTCGCAAATTGCGTAAATCCGGGCGTGGACGACGCGGCAAAGGTAAAGGCGGAGTTTTTAAACGAGATTATAAATCATGGGCTTGAGATAAGCGGCCTCGACGAAATCGGCGCCGTAAATTTGCTGCGACCGATGCTTGGCGGATACAGCGTCATCGTGCTGATTGAGAGCCTAAAAAACGCCGACGAAGCCGTAGCGCAAGCTGCCTGTAACGCGCTAAAAGAGACGATTTTCGTGCATGATTATTTTAACGACGTGGCGCAGCTTGCAAAAAGCAATAAATTTGCGCTAGAAGTGCTACGCTCGTGGGCGGAGGCTGAGTGGTTTAAAGCGCGAGAGAACCTGCCTAGGCGTATTAGAGCGGCGATCTTTAAGGTGGCTGGCGAGACAAACACCGACGATCTAAGCCCAGCCAGTGAAGCCTACACGCGCTCAGACATCCCGCTACACGCAAACGCGATGCTGGTTAAGCGTCAACCAGGCAGCCTAGAAACGATCAATGAGCTCAAAAAAAGCGGGCTCGAGGTCGTATACGCAGGCGACGTCGTAGGTACGGGCAGCAGCCGAAAGAGCGGCATAAACTCCATCCAGTGGCACCTCGGGCGCGAGATAGAGGGCGTGCCGAACAAAAAAACGGGCGGAATCGTGGTAGCAACGGCGATCGCACCGATATTTTTTAACACCGCCGAGGATAGCGGCGCGCTACCGATAGTTGCCGACGTGAGCGCGCTAGAGACGGGTGATGTAGTGGATATCTATCCGTACGCGGGCGAGATTTTCCGCGTCGGGCGGGTAAATTTGAATGCCGAGGGTAAATTTGACGGAGTAGAAATTTGCGGCGAAAACGGCGGTAAATTTACAAACGGCGACGAAAATTTAGACGCAAACGCCGAGCCTAGCGGCAAACTCATCGCTCGTTTTACGCTTGCGCCAAATACGATATTTGACGAGATCAGGGCGGGTGGGCGCATACCGCTCATCATCGGCCGCTCGCTTTGCGCTAAGGCTAGAGCGGCGCTAAATTTGGGCGAGGAGGATATATTTGCAAAGCCTGCGCAGCCACAAACGGACGAGAGTGAGGGCTACACGCTAGCCCAAAAGATCGTAGGCAAGGCCTGCGGCGTGCCGGGCGTTAGAGCCGGGCAGTACTGCGAACCCGCGACGCTAACCGTAGGCTCGCAGGACACCACAGGGCCGATGACTCGCGACGAGATCAAGGAGCTAGCAAGTCTTGGATTTTCAGCTGATTTCGTGCTGCAGAGCTTTTGCCACACGGCGGCCTATCCAAAACCTAGCGACCTTGAGACGCAAAGGACGCTGCCTAAATTTATGAGCTCGCGCGGCGGAGTGAGCCTGAGGCCGGGCGACGGCGTAATACACTCGTGGCTAAACCGCATGGTGTTGCCCGACACCGTGGGTACTGGCGGCGACAGCCATACGCGCTTTCCTATCGGCGTGAGCTTTCCTGCGGGCAGCGGACTGGTGGCGTTTGCGGCTGTGTCTGGAGCTATGCCGCTAAATATGCCGGAGTCCGTGCTCGTGCGATTTAGCGGGCGACTGCAAAAGGGCGTGACGCTGCGCGATCTGGTAAACGCGATCCCGTACTACGCGATCAAGCGCGGGCTACTCACGGTCGAAAAGAAGGGCAAGAAAAACGTATTTGCGGGTAAAATTTTAGAAATCGAGGGGCTAGAAGAGCTAAAAGTCGAGCAAGCCTTTGAGCTAAGCGACGCCTCGGCCGAGCGCTCTGCAGCGGCTTGCGCGGTAAATTTGAGCGAGCAAAGCATCTGCGAATACATCCGCTCAAATGTCGCTCTCATCGAGGCGATGATAGAGGCCGGGTATGAGAGCAGGGCGAGCCTGGAGCGCCGCGCGGCGAAGATGCGCGAGTGGCTGGCAGCGCCCCAGCTGCTAAGGGCCGATAAAAACGCGCGCTACGCCGAAGTGATCGAGATAAATTTGGACGAGATAACAGAACCCATCCTAGCCTGCCCGAACGACCCGGACGACGTCGCGACCCTGAGCGAAGTGCTAGCTGATAGCTCGCGCCCGCACAAGATCGACGAGGTGTTTGTGGGTAGCTGTATGACCAATATCGGCCACTACCGAGCACTCGGCGAGGCTCTGCGGGGACTTGGGGCGCTACCGACTAGACTTTGGATCGCGCCGCCAACAAAGATGGATCAGCGGCTGCTGGAGGCAGAGGGCTACTATGATATCTTTCGCGCGGTGGGCGCTCGCACGGAGGTGCCTGGCTGTTCGCTTTGTATGGGCAACCAAGCCCGCGTAAATGACGGCGCGACAGTGTTTTCGACCTCGACGCGAAACTTTGATAACCGCATGGGTATGGGCGCTCGTGTGTATCTTGGTAGCGCCGAGCTAGCGGCCGTTTGCGCCGTGCTAGGTAGACTACCTGGCGTGAGCGAATACATGAACATCGTGCCCCAAAAGCTTGCTGGCAAAGAGGCGCAAATCTATCGGTATCTAAATTTTAACGAGATAGAAAATTTTAAAATTTAATTTTTCGGTGCAGTAGCGTATTTAGCACCGGCGTATATACTACTTTAGATAGTTTGGACGGCTGGCGTGTCGCATTTTCACGCTTGCGCGTCTAAACGTCTTTGCAGCGGTAATCTTACGGACGGCGACTGCGCTGATCGACTAGCTTTTAGGCTAGGCAAATTTTGCGGTAAGCAGGCTGCGCCAATATTATCGGTATAGCCTAAATTTAGTCCAATGGGGTCTGAATAAGTGTGCGAGACGTTAAGCGGTAAATTCTTGTAGCTCGTAGGTTAAAGTCGTAGTCTATATGCCGCATAAAATGCGTTTAAATTTTGCTCTTTTTTACGTAAATTTTTGCTTCTTTTTTTCGGTGCCTACTTTAAACAAACCGTACGCTATTTACGAATTAAATATTATTTAAATTCAACTGCTTTTTTATTTTAAAAATGTAAAATCTCGTTTAAAAACTTAAGGTTAAAAATGACTGCGCTCCTCGTCGCCGAATACATCGGCATCGCCTCGGCAGCCACTAGTGGATTTATCTTTGCGGTTAAGCGCGACTGCGACTGGCTGGGTATATTTATCGCTGCGCTTCTAACCGCGCTTGGAGGCGGATTTATGCGCGATGCTATCGTCTCGCGCCCGCCGTATTCGTTCACGCACTACGCTCCGTGCATCATCGTGATGGCGATGCTCTTTCTTTCGGCGTTTTTGCGCCTACACAAGCGAAGCGACATCGAGAAAAAATTCCTTTTCGTCACCACCGATGCCGTGGATCTGGTGAGCTTTTCTATCGTCGGGGCGATCGTGGCGCTACAGTTTGGTTACAACGTCTTTGGCGTAGTGCTGCTCGCACTTTGCAACGGCGTGGGCGGAGGCATGATACGCGATGTGCTTTTTAACGAGATCCCTTGGTGTCTTAAAACCGGGCTTTACGCGACTGTTAGTATTGTCGTGGGACTGCTTTATTTTGCTATGGATTACGCCGGGCTTACTAGCGTTTTTTGGGTGATGGGGCTTTTGACGTTTGGTATCGCGTTTAGGCTTGCGGCGTATTATCTTGGCTGGCATTTGCCGACATTGCAGAAGTAAAATTTGACTAACTTTTTGCTGCGATGGGCTAAAATTTAGAATTTGCGGGTAGCCTTAAAGGAGAAAATATGAATTTGCAAAATTTACGCGCAAGATATGAAAAATACGGACTCGGACGTTTATTTGAGGAGATAAAAAGTTATGCTAAAAATGCGGTGGAAATTTCGCTAAAAGCAAGCGACGATCAGCAAATACCGATAGGCGCGTCAAAATTTGGCGGATCGCCCGATCTACCGCGAAACGAGCCGTGGCCCGTAAATGAGCAAACCGGCGAGCCGCTTCGTTTTATAGCGCAGATAAATTTTAGCGAAGTTTTGGAGTTTGATACTCAAAGCGAGTTGCCGGGTCGCGGTATGCTTTATCTCTTTTACGATTGCACCGGGATGCCGTGGGGATACGATCCAAAAGACGGCGCTTTCAAAAAGGTGATTTATGTGGAGGATGCGAGCGAGCTGGAACGCAAAGTCGCGCCGTTTGAAAGCGACGAATCGTTTGTGGCGACTTCTTTAAAATTTGCAAATACGACCGAGTTGCCGGATTTGGAGAGCGATTTGGTCGGCGATATCGAGATGAGCGATGACGAAATCGACGCGTATTGGCAGATGGCGGATGATTTTTGCGATCAGCGCAGTGAAAATAAAATTTTAGGACATTCTGACAATATCCAAGGCGGTATGGAGCTAGAGTGCGAGCTTGTAACAAGCGGCTTTTATTGCGGCGGGGATGAGGATTATAGCGGGCCGGAGTTTGAAAAATTGCGGCAAAATATCGGCGAGTGGACGCTACTACTACAAATCGGAAGTAACGACGAAAACGAGATGATGTGGTGTGATTGCGGTAAAATTTATCTGTGGATCAGAAAAAGCGATCTACGCGAGAGGAAATTTGATAAAAGCTGGCTAGTGCTGCAGTGCGATTAAATTTGCGGCCGCAGTTGGGTTTGCGGGACTGAATTTTGGTAGCGTAAATACTGCAATGCCTAAAAACGGTGTCAAATTTGGCTCGTGTTTGCCGAGTAAAAATATGAAGCCTGAAGCTGGTTGCCAAATTTGGGAGAAAATAGGCTAATTTCTAAATGAAATTTAAAAAAATCAATCCGCTTTTTGCAGTATTGCAGCGGCGATAGCAAAGCCGCCGTCGTGACTTATGGTGATTTGCGCGTCTTTTAGGTTAAAGTTTTTGATGATTTTTTCTGAGAGCTTTACTTTGGGGGCATTTTTCTCGTCTTTATAAATTTGAGCGTCAAAGAACGAAAACTCAGCCGAGATCCCGCAGCCAAGAGCCTTGCTGATAGCCTCTTTAGCTGCGAAAAATCCAGCTATCGTAGCGTCCGTTTTTGCGATATTTATCTCTTCATCGTTTAAAAAATATCTCAAAAAATCCTCGCCTCGCCGCTCTTTAAGCCTTGAGATTCGCGAGATCGCTACGATGTCTATGCCGATCATTGCACCACAAAGTCGGTAAAGTAGATATTTTTTATATGACCGTCGGCCAAAACCTCGTTTAGGCGGTCGACTATCTCGTCTTTTAGGCGGTTTTTACCTTTTTGAGTGCTGACTTCCTCGTATGTTTTAGACGATAGCGTAGAAACGACGATATCTCTTATTAGCGGCTTTTTCTTGTCGATTTCAGGCGTTAGCGTCTCGGCGCTAAGCTCTAGATCGACCTTTGTTTTTAGGTATCTCGAACCGCTTTCGCTAAGCAAATTTACGATAAACTGATCAAGCGGATAAACTGGGCCCATATTTACATAATCGTTTGATCGCTTGCCTGCCGTATTTTTAGGTGCTGCGGCTTGGACTTGCTCGGTTTGAACCTGAGCTGTTTGCGCTTGCGCATTCTCTTCATTGCCGCCCATTAGTAAGAACGCCAAAAGTCCGCCGACCACCAAAAGAAGCAGTAAAATAACAATGATGATGATGAGAACCAGCCCGTTTCCCTTTTTGCCTTGATTTTCTGAAATTTCTTCAGCCATCTATTCTCCTTAAATTTTTAAATATAATTATATCTTAAATTTTCTTTTTCCCAAAACCATGCATTTTGGAGCCTTGAAATGCTTAATTTTTTGAGGCATTTTATTTTTTAAATTGTTAAATAGCAACCATTATTAGTATACTATTCCTAGCATTTTCTGTGCCAAAGTATATTTAGCTTTTAAAGTAATGGCTAGAAACCGTATGGTAAATAAGCTAAAATCCCGCATACCTTATCTAGGCAATAACCAAGCCCTAAAAAACCACATCGCAAATGCGCTAAGAAATGCGGGCGATCTAAATGTAGTGATTAAAAATATCGACGCTATCCCTAAAGAGAATATGGATAGCCTAACAAAAACAGGGCTTGAAAAATTCAAAAACGAAATAATCCCTGAGGTAAGACAGATCATAAAAGAAACGCAAGGCGAAACAGCCGAGCAAGGAAGTAAGCTAGAGCAAGCCGGAGCAAAGCAAGAAGCCGTAAAGGGCGAAGCTAAAAATCAACAATTTAACAATACAAATGTAGATTATACTTCAGCCGTAAAAAATATCGTCGAAAGAAAGGAATTAGCCTTGAGGCTAGACCCAAAGGCCGATATATTATCTGCCGTTAAGGACTTTTCTAAGCCGATAAAAACGCCGATTTTTACTTCCAAAATTTCAGTCGATAAGATGCTAAACCATTTGGCCGATAAGATTGACGGCGACAGGAGGCTAGAATACATAAATTTAGTTAAACCGACTCTGGAAAAACCGCTGTTTATTACTCAAGAAAGTATAAGCGGCGCGCAAAGATTTAGATTTTTCAAAACTTTTATAGACGAAAAAGATAAGGTTGTAAAATTTTTAAACGTCGTAGAGGATAAAAACGGCGAACTAATCGAAATAACCGCTACGCCTATTAAAAATACAGATTTAAAAAACTTACTGAAAGGTAAAGTGATTTGGGGTGGGGACACACTCTCCGATCTAAGCACCCCACAAACAGCCAAACAAGGATCGGAAGCTGATAAGGCTATTATACCACAAAATTCGGCTAAAAACGAACTGGAAATAAAAACCTATGCTAACCCTCACGTAGGAGCAGGCCTAGCGGGCGGAACTCTAAACGCTAAAGACGAAAACGGGAACTTTGACGCGGAGAAATTCGCTAAAGGTTTTATATACGGGCTTTTTGGCTCAAAGGTAACGGCGGCTACCCTAAAAAAGACGAACCCTAAACTATACGATCAGATAGTAAATGTCGGGAAAGATAAAGCGGGTAAAGAAAAAATATCAAGTTTCGTAAACAAACTAAAGCAAGACGAGCTAGGCAAGCTACTACAAAAGACTATAACGAATAAAGACCTAAGCACGAAAACAAAAATAGAGATAATAGAGGCGGCAAAAGGTAGATACGCTCAGGCAATAAAAAACGAACAAACCAAAAAGGCGATAGAAGCTAGCGCGCAAAAGGGGCGAGATATGACGCCTATCGGCAGAGAGAATCTAAACGCGGAGATAGTAGAATACGTGTGGAACTCAAAGAAAACTATTGCCGTAGATAAGCTAGATGCTAAAAGGGCTAAAGAGTTGAATTTTAAACATCCGCAAGATGTAAGGCGAACCATAGGCGCAGACGCCGTAACTCACGTCATCAATAGGCACGGTAAAGATAGTGATCTAGTAAAAAAGAGCGGGCAAAAACCCGTAACCTTTGAGGATATTGCAAAATGGGAGGAGTATGCCGATAATGCGTCGATAAGCGCGGTTTCAAAGGATAAATCAGGGCAGGAAGTAGTAGTTAGCGGTAGGCAAATAAACGGCTACTACGTAATAGTCGAGGAAATTAAGAAAAAAAGAAATGAGCTTGCGTTTAAAACAATGTTTTTTGAAAAAGGAGATATAAAAAACTACAAAGGCTTCGCGCTGGGGACGGACTAAGTCCGCTCTTACCCGCTCGGGTTACGAGCCCGAAATAAAATTAGACCCCACACATACGCGAAACCCTTAGGGATATTATACCATAAAATTTAAAGGTTTAGAATAAGCTAGATACGGGCAAATAAGGTGAAAAGAGATAAAATAAAAAATCAAAAAGGAGAACGACGCAATGAAACAAAACGTAAAAAATATAAAAGGCATAGAATTTGTTTGTATGTATTGTCAGACATCCATATCGTTTGTGTTTGAAACACATAAGGTTTTTCTAAATGAGTGCCCTAACTGCGGTGCGGAGTGGCTACCTCAAACGCTAAACATAGAGGCGATGAGAAACATTAAACATACTCTAAAAACGCTAAGAGAAGCAAGCGGAGCGGATATTAGCTTGATATGTGACGATATTGAGATAAAATAATACAAAGCAACGAAATTTAACAATCAAATCCCCTTTTTTAAGGGGTACCCCATATTTCCCAAAAAATGCGGTAATTTTTGGGTAATTTTTCCGATTTTCCCCAAATTGTGCAAATTTTGACACTATTTTTCTATAATTTTCCCCAAAACTAGGTAGATTTGACACTGCCACTTACGCGATAATCGCTCTAAACCATACGAAAAGGAGCAATTATGGCAATCACAAGTACGGGCTATCAAGCCCCTGCAACATCCAGACAAGGTTTAAAACCTTCGGTCTACGACAAAATCATTTTAACATACTTGTTCACGGCTGGCAATACCTTGTGTGCTTTTAAATGTTATCTTTTGTTTATTGGTTTATCACTTATACTGTTTTTTAAGAACTTATGTTATATTTATGCCATAAATTTTTTAAAAATAGGAAAGCAATGGTACATAAAACAAATGCCGCGAGGTTTTTAGACGGTAAAAATATCCCCTACGAGCTAGTTGAATACGAAGTGGACGAGAGCGATCTAAGCGCCGTTCACGTAGCTGCCGTTTGTGGCGAGCAAATAGAAAAAATATATAAAACCATCGTCTGCGAATGCGAGCCTAGAGGCTATGTCGTAGCTTGCATACAGGGCGATTTGAGCTTAAATTTAAAGGCTCTGGCTAGACTTAGCGGGCATAAAAAATGCGAGCTTTTAAACTTAAGAGAACTTGAAAAAGTGACTGGCTATATCAGGGGTGGCTGCTCGCCGATAGCGATGAAAAAGGCGTTTGAGACGTTTTTTGACGAGAGGATTTTAAAGCAAGACTACGTCTACGTAAGTGCCGGGGTGTGCGGAAAACAGATCAAAATTGCGCCTCAAAGCTTGGTAGAAGCTGTCAACGCAAAGCTTGGAGATGTCGCCGTTTAGTAAAATTTAACCCAAAAATGCTAAAATACGCCGTCTTAATGTAAAATAAATTTAAAAAGGTAAAATTTATGATAGATGAAATTTTTAGAGAATATGATATACGCGGTATTTACGAGCGTGATTTAAATGAAATCAGCGTCAAAGCGATCGGGTTAAATTTGGGTCGAGAGATGCTACGCCGAGGCGCAAAAAACGTTAGCGTAGGATTTGACGCTAGACTAAGTGCGAATGAGATTTTCGGCTGGCTAGTTAGCGGGCTAAATTTGGCTGGGATCAAAGTCTACGATATCGGCTTGCTACCGACTCCGGTAGGGTATTTTAGCGTGTTTACGGACAAATTTGACGCAAATATAATGATAACCGGTTCTCATAATCCAAAAGAGTACAACGGCTTTAAAATCACGATTTTTAAAGATAGTTATTTCGGCGAGGATTTGCAAAAGCTAAAAATCGCCGTACTGGATGATATCACGGCAAAAACGCAAATACCTGATGATCTGAGGGCTGAAAAATTCGATATCGCGACCCCTTATAAAAATTTTCTTATAGAGCAGTTCGCGCATCTAAAAGCCTTACCGCTTAAAATCGTCATTGACTGCGCAAACGGCGCAGTTGGAGCGGTACTGCCCGAAATTTGCGAGGCGTTAAATTTGGATGCGAAAATTTTATATCCACAGCCCGACGGCAACTTCCCAAACCATCACCCAGATCCAAGTGAGGAGAAAAACTTAACCGATCTAAAATCTGCGCTAAAGGGCGAATTTGACATAGGGTTTGGCTTTGACGGCGACGGCGACCGTATCGCGGTTTTAACCAAAAAACGCAACATAAAAGGCGACGAGCTAGCCTATCTATATAGCCTCGCGATGAAAAATCCGCGAGTTCTCGGCGAGGTCAAATGCTCGCAAAATATGTACGACGAGATCGACGCTCACGGCGGTAAAAGCTTCATGGGCAAGACCGGCCACAGCAACATCAAAAAGGCGATGAAAGAGCTAAATATCGACATGGCGGCCGAAGTGAGCGGGCATATTTTCTTTAAGGAGCGGTATTTTGGCTTTGACGATGCGACATATGCGATGTTTCGCGCGCTAGAGCTGGTCGCAAAGGGCTTTAACCTAGACGGTGAGCTAGATAAACTGCCAAAAGTCTTTAGCACCGACGAGATCAAGGTAAAGACGACTGACGCACAGAAATTTAAGCTTGTGGCAAAGCTAAAAGAGGTTTTGGTTGAAATTTACGAAAATGGCGACGCGCAAAATTTGCTAGCAGGCCTAGGTAAAATAGCCGAAATCATCGACATAGACGGTGTTAGAGTGAGGTTTGAGGATGGTAGCTGGGCGCTAGTACGAGCCTCAAATACGACGCCTGTTATCGTTACGAGATTTGAGACCAAGGATCAAAATTTACTGACGCGGCTTCAAGAAACATTTTTAAATTTGGTCGAAAATTTAAAGCAAAAGGCGTAAAAAATGACAAACGTTATACTTTGCGGAGGTTCGGGCACGAGGCTTTGGCCGTTATCGCGAACATTGATGCCAAAGCAATTCATTAGGCTTTTTAACGAAAAATCGCTCTTTGACCTTACGCTTAGACGCAACGTGTACGCGCAAAAAACGATCATCGTTTGCAACGAGGCGCACTACTTTTTGGCGCTTGACGAATGCGGTAGTAAAAAAATAGATAAATTTATTCTTGAGCCATTTGGTAAAAACACCGCCGCGGCGATTACTTTTGCGGCGCTTTGTTGCGATGAGGACGAAATTTTGCTCGTTACTCCGAGCGATCATTTGATCGAGGAGGAGGCCGAATACAAAAAGGCTCTTTTGATCGCGCAAAGCTATGCAAATCAGGGTTTTTTGGTGACGTTTGGCATAAAACCTAACGAACCAAACACGGGCTACGGCTACATCAAGGCCGATAAAAATGGTGACGTAGAGCGATTTATCGAAAAGCCCAACCTTGAAACCGCGACGAAATTTATAAAAGAGGGCGGATATTATTTTAACAGCGGTATGTTTTGCTTTAAGGCGGGCGTGTTTTTAAGCGAGATGAAAAAATACGCGCCAAGTATCGTAAAAGACGTTACTGCGGCGATAGAGGGCTCGGCGGACGAACCGAATTTGCTAAAAATAAGTCCGAATTTTATGGATAAGATCGAAGATATCAGCATCGACTATGCGCTAATGCAAAAAAGCTTAAATATCAAAATGGTGCCGCTGGATGCGGGCTGGAGCGATATGGGCAGCTTTGATGAGCTGAGTAAAAAGATAAAAAACGAGGGCGAGTCGTTGCAAATTGGCGCGAGCGAAAATTTCATCCTAACTAAAAAACCGACCGCACTAGTAGACGTGCAAAATTTGCTCGTAGTAGACACCAAAGACGCGCTTTTGATCGCTAAAAAAGGTAGCTCGCAAAAGGTAAAAGAGGTTTATAAGCACTTTTCAAATTCATTGCCTGAAATTTGCGAAACGCACACGAGCGTATATCGTCCGTGGGGCAGCTATGA
Organism: Campylobacter showae CSUNSWCD; assembly: GCF_000313615.1. Taxonomy (NCBI): domain Bacteria; kingdom Pseudomonadati; phylum Campylobacterota; class Epsilonproteobacteria; order Campylobacterales; family Campylobacteraceae; genus Campylobacter; species Campylobacter showae. The sequence goes on from NZ_AMZQ01000006.1 coordinate 22,125, forward strand.
GGTGCTGGGTGAGGGTAGCGGCTACAAGATGAAAAAGATCGTGGTTAAGCCCGGCAAAAGGCTGAGTCTGCAAAAGCACTTTAAGCGAAACGAGCACTGGGTCGTCGTCGAGGGCGAGGCGTTAGTAACGATAGACGGCAACGAAGCACCACTAAAACAAAACGAGTCGATATATATAAAAAGCGGGCAGATTCACCGACTGGAAAATACGGCAAACTCCGATCTCATCGTCATAGAAGTGCAAACGGGCGAGTATCTGGGTGAGGACGATATAGTTCGTATCAGCGACGACTACGATAGAAAGTAGCGGCGGAGCGGATGAAAAAAGCTCTGGTTTGCGACTGGCTAGAAACCTATGCCGGAGCTGAGCGTTGCGTGCAGAGTTTTACGGATATTTGGGATGATTTTGAGATTTTTAGCCTTGTTGATTACCTTAAATTCGACGATAGGCAAAAGATTTTAAAAGGTAAATTTGCTCGAACCAGTTTTATTCAAAATTTACCGTTTGCAAAGAGCAAATTTAGGAGCTATCTGCCGCTTTTTCCGCTAGCGATAGAGCAGTTTGATCTGAGCAAATTTGACGTCGTGCTGTCTAGTTCGCACGCCGTAGCAAAGGGCGCTTTGACGCATTCAAACCAGCTTCATATAAGCTACATACACACTCCGATGCGCTACGCTTGGGATATGTATTTTGACTATTTGCGTCAAAACGAACTAGAACGCGGACTAAAAGCGGCGCTAGCTAGATATTTTTTACATAAAATCCGCTTGTGGGATATCGCTGCGGCAAACAGAGCCGACGTTTACGTCGCAAATTCAAATTTTATTGCGCGCCGCATACGTAAAATTTACGGCAAAGACGCCGCCGTGATCTACCCGCCCGTAGATACCGCAAATTTTAAATTAAACGAAAATAAAGAGGACTTTTACGTCACGGTTTCAAGGATGGTGCCTTATAAAAAGATCGATTTAATCGTGCGCGCCTTTAACGAAAGCGGCAAAAAGCTAGTCGTCGTGGGTGACGGCGAGCAGATGAATGAAATCAAAAATATCGCTAAAAGCAATGTCGAAATTTTAGGCTTCAGGGGTGCGCACGAGACTGCGGAGTTGATGGGTAGAGCAAAAGCCTTCGTCTTTGCTGCCGTGGAGGATTTTGGTATAGCGCCCGTGGAAGCTCAGGCCTGCGGTACGCCAGTCATCTGTCTGGGTAAGGGCGGCGCGAAAGAGAGCGTGATGGACGGCGTCACGGGCGTTTATTTTAGCGAGCAAAGCGAAGATAGCCTAAACGAAGCGGTTGTAAAATTTAAAAAAATAAGAGATAAATTTGATCCGCAAGCGATCAGGCAAAATGCGCTAAAATTTTCAAAAGAGCGCTTTGAGCGAGAGATAAAGGGGCTCGTGGAGAGTAGTTACGAAAGATTTTTGGAGGGTGAGCTATGAGTCTGCGCTCTAAAATTTTGCTAAAAGCCGCGATCGATTACGTCGTCGTTGTCGCTACTGCGCCGATTTGGCTTGCGGTCGTCGCTGTTATAGCAGCGGTCATAAAGATAAACGAGCCCGGCGAGAGCATTTTTTTCAAACAAAAACGAATAGGGCGTTTTGGCAAGCCGTTTAGCTGCTATAAATTTAGATCGATGCATAAAAATTGGCGTAAAATTTTAGACGATTATCTCGAGCAAAATCCCGCAGAGGTCGAGCATTTTGCAAAATTTCATAAATACGAATTTGACCCGCGCATAACAAAAGTCGGTGGATTTATCAGGTGTACTTCGCTTGATGAGCTGCCGCAGCTTTTTAACGTCCTTAGGCTTGAGATGAGTTTGGTCGGACCTCGTCCGTATATGTTTTACGAAAAAAAACAAATCGGTAAAAATTTAGGCAAGATAACAAGGGTCAGGCCGGGGCTTACGGGGCTTTGGCAGGTGAGCGGCAGGAATGAAATCTCCTTTGACGAGCGTGTGAAAATGGAGTGTGCATACGTCGATAATCTTTCGATTTTTAGGGATTTTTTGATACTTTTTCGTACGATTTTCGTGGTTTTAAAATAAATTTTACTCGTAGTATTTTTCGTACCTTTTGGTTGATTTTAAGCTTGCTTTCTAAATCTTATTTTGTTTATCTTTTGTTCAATAAGATAGAAATTTATAAATCCAAATATAATCGAAGCAGTCGTTACAAAAGCTAAATTTACATTTCCTAGTAAAAACTCGCTGAGCCAAATAAAAAGAAAATGGGTGATAAAGATCGCGTATGAAAGCGAGCCTGCGATATCGTTAAATTTGAGCTTAAATTTAAACTTCTCATGCGCTAGAACGATGGCTGCGCCAATCAAGTATCCAAGCATCGTCTCTGCGCCAAAAGCGCTAAAATTGTGCGAGTAAAAAAGATAGCCCGCCAGCGCCGCTACCGCTGCGTAAAAAACGGTGAGCTTGCCAAGCTCTTTTTGATATATCAAAAATCCCGTGTAAAACATAAAAAATACGCCGCAAACAAGCCTATATCCGTAAATGTCGGCATTTATAAAGCCCAAATTCGCCGCTGCGTAAACTCCTAGCGAACCAAGGGCTAGAGCGTAGCCTAGCCATCTAAATTTGATCGCAAGTACGAGCAGGGCATATGCCTGAAGCTCGGCTCCTAGCGACCAAGCCGGCGGTATGAGGAAATTTAGCCCCACGGGCGCATCTATGACGGAAATGTCAAGCCAAAAAAAGTAGTTTAGAGGCACGATAAGCGCATTTAGAAGCAAGTTTTTTGCATTAAAATGCGGCTGCAGATACGACGTCGCGCAAAAAAATAGCACCGTGAGTACAAACGCAAAGAAAAATGCGGGATAAATGCGCAAAAATCTATCTTTTATAAAGTAGCTTATTTGAGTGTTTTGCGGCGCGATTTTGATAAAAACCTTTGATGTGACGAGTCCTGCCAGGATATAAAATATCACGACGGCGAAGACGCCGATGTTTTTGCCCGCTAGCCCGATGCCAGCGTGCGAGAGTAATACGAAATACGCTAAAATAAATCTAATATAACCAAACATTTTGTTCCTAATTTTTGCTTTTTACGGCATTTTTGGCTGCAACTAACCTGATTTTGCGGTGCGATTTATTTTTTAGTAAATTTCGCCACCTTGCTCTTTTGGAGCGCGACCGTTGCAACCTACCAAAAATGACGCCTTTTGCCGAGCTTTTTATGCAAAGGCGATTGTTGCCTTTTTTTGGCCGGATAGCTATGTAAAATTTGCCGCCCGTATTTATATTTTGCCCAAGTATGCATAAAATTTAAACGTCTCAAGTTTTGCCGTTTTTGCGTTTACTTTGGTTTTGATTTTACCGTAAATTTAAGCGTTTTGGGCTTTTGTGCCGGATTTAAATTTTGAAGCAATTTAAAGTAGCGGTAAATTTAAAAATCTCGGTTTTCGCCAAATTTAACGCTAGAGCCTAAAATTTTGCAAACCAAGTCCAAAATTTCTAAATTTACCTCTGGCGCGTATTCGTCGATGACTTTAAAACTTCTTGCCTAACGTCTAAGCCGCTATCTGCGTGAGTTTTTGCGTATGTTTCGCTAGCGATTTTAGCTAGCGTAAAAGTATCTATATCTTTTTGCCTCATCGCTGTTTTTAACGTTTTTGAGAGTTTCCATTTTAGATTTTCCATATTTTTCCTTCGGCATTTTTGCGGTACGGGTTTTGGCGCGCAAAATTTACATCCACTCCAAAACCTGCGTGATATCGCCGGCGACGAAACATTTTAGCCCCTGCGCGTCAAGCGGCTTGCTTGGAACGATCGCATTTTTAAATTTTTGTGTTTTGGCCTCTTTTAGGCGCTGATCGAGGTTAAATATCTCGCGAATCTCGCCGTTTAGGCTAAGTTCGCCCATAAATACGCTCTCTTTGCTGATCGGACGGTTTTTAAAGCTAGAGATGATCGCTGCTACCACGGCTAGATCGGCCGCCGTTTCGCTGATCTTGACGCCGCCGCTCACGTTTATAAAAACATCGTAGTGCCCCAGCGGTATCTCTAGTTTGCGCTCAAGCAGCGCTAGCAGCATATCTAGGCGGTTTTTTTCGTAGCCCGTGGAGCTGCGCTTAGGATACGCGCTCTCGCACACGAGCGCCTGGATCTCGACGCTAAGCGCGCGCGAACCCTCCATCGTGATCGTGATCGCCGAGCCGCTAGTAGCCTTGCCTCGCGTGAAAAATTTGCCCGCGACATCGTTGGCGCTAATTAGTCCGTTTTCGCTCATCTCAAAAATCCCCACTTCGCTAGTCGAGCCGAATCGGTTTTTAAACCCTCGCAGCATACGCAGCTCGCGGCTGGAGTCCCCCTCAAAATATAGCACCACGTCCACCATGTGCTCCAAGATACGCGGCCCCGCGATCGAGCCGTCTTTTGTGATATGGCCGATGATAAAGACGCAGATATTTTCGTTTTTGGCTAAGCGCATGAGCTCGAAAGTGATCTCGCGCACCTGCGACACGGAGCCTGGCGCGGAGGCGATTTTTTCGCTATAAAGGGTTTGTATGGAGTCGATGACTAGGATTTTATACTCATTTTTGCGCACTTCGGCTAGGATGTTTTCGAGTAAAATTTCCGTGAGTAAAAACAGCCCGTCTTTTACCGCGTCTAGGCGCTGAGCGCGCATTTTGATCTGGCTCGCGCTCTCTTCGCCGCTCACGTATAGCGTCTTTTTGCCTTGGGCGGCGAAATTTGACGCGATTTTTAGCAGCAAGGTGCTCTTGCCGATGCCGGGACTTCCGCCGATTAGCACCAGCGAGCCTTCCACGACGCCGCCGCCAAGGACTAGATCCAGCTCGCTATTTTGCGTGCTGATGCGCGTGATTTTTTCGATCTCGACCTCGCTGATTTGCTTTGCGAGGCTGGGTTTTGCGGTGCTTTTTGATATCTCTTTTAGCGTTTCGATCTGCTGCGCATTTAGCTCTAAAAAGCTATCCCAAGCCCCGCATTGAGGGCATTTGCCGACCCATTTGCTCTGCTGATTGCCGCAGGCTTGACACTCAAATACGGTTTTAGTTTTCGCCATTTTTTTCCTTTGCGCGATTATACTTTAAAATGTTTAAATTTTACTCCAGCTACGCGGCTAAATTTCAAATCGAAACACGCGCGCGCGAAAAATGAGCAAATTTAACTCAAATCAACGGAAATTCAACTTTATCTAAATACAATTTGTCAAATTTAAAACTAAAATGGAGCGAAAATGAAACAAAATCTTAGCAAAAATCAGTTTATGGTCATCTCGCTCACGCTTTTTGCCATGTTTTTCGGCGCGGGGAACTTCATCTTTCCGCCAAATTTGGGGCGAGAGGCTGGGCAGAATTTTTACATCGCGATCATGTTTTTTTGCGCTACGGCCGTGCTTTTGCCGGTGCTTGGCGTTGCGGCGATCGCTAGAGCAAAAGGCCTTCAAAGCCTGGTACGCCGTATAGATCCGGTGTTTGCGGTGCTTTTTACAGCGCTTTTATACCTCACCATCGGGCCGCTTTTTGCAATACCTCGTGCAGCAAATATGCCTTTTGATATCGCGGTTAAGCCGTTTATCGCGGCTGAAAATTTGCAAATTTGGCTATTTATATACTCAGCTGCGTATTTTGCGCTAAATTATTACGTGTGTATGAATCCGTCAAAACTAGTTGATTTGCTCGGCAAATACCTCACTCCTATACTCTTGGCGCTTATTTTACTACTTTTTGGGGCTGGGTTTTTGTTCCCAATCGGGGAGTTTGTCGCTCCTAGCGGGGATTATGCGCAACACGCCGCAGCCAAAGGCTTTGTAGAAGGCTATCAGACTATGGATGCGCTAGCGTCGCTGGCATTTGGTATCATCGTAATAAACGCCATCAGAAGCGTCGGCGTAAAAGACGAGCGCCATCTGGTTTCATCAACGATAAAAGCCGGTATGACGGCAGGCGTGATTTTGATGGCGATTTATTTGATGCTTGGTTACTTGGGCGCCACGTCGGCGGAGCTTTTTAAGGATGCGCCGAACATAAACGGAGCTGAGCTACTATCTCGTATTAGCGGGCATTATTTTGGCAAGGCGGGCGTTTTGGTGTTGGGTTCTGCCTTTTTCCTAGCTTGCATTACGACGACGTTGGGACTTATCAGCTCTGCTAGCGAGTACTTCGAGGAGCTAACGGGCGGACGTATCAAATACAAAATTTGGGTCGCGGCGTGGTGTTTGATCGGCTTTGGCGTGGCGAATTTTGGCCTCACGACCATCATCAAGGGTTCGATCCCTGTGCTAGTAGCTATCTACCCTATCGCGATCATGCTCATCATCCTTTCGCTCATTAATCCGCTGATCGACTCGAGTAAGCTCATTTATCGCACCTGCGTCTACGTCTGCGTGGTCGTCGGCACGATAAACGGCCTTGATATCGCCGGTGTATCGGTACCGCTAGTGACCGATCTAGTCAAAAAGCTGCCGTTTTACGACTCTATGCTGGGCTGGATCGTACCTAGCGCAGTCGCATTTGCGGTGACTTATATACTTCATCTTGTGCTAGAAAAAAGAGAAAATACTTTTTAACCGCTAGCGGCAAAGCGCCGAGCTTGTAAGAGTTCGGCGCGCCGTCAAATTTACCCAGCCGTCAAATTTACCCAGCCGTCAAATTTACCCAGCCGTCAAATTTA
>NZ_AMZQ01000007.1 GCF_000313615.1 Campylobacter showae CSUNSWCD
GCAAAAGAGCATAATAGCATAGATGCGCACAAGGCGAGAAACGCTTTATGTTTCATGCGAATTCCTTTCGGATGTCAAATTTACAAATTTAACTGCAAATTCGGCTTTAAATTTAAAAGTATCGCAAGCCGAATTTAGCCTGCGATACGAAATAAAAACGGATTATCGCGAGATGATTTTAAATGTTTTGAAGTAAATTTCGTCCCAAGACTAGACATATAGTCTGTCGCAGGGCGAAATTTACGAAATCATTTAAAAGTGCTCGCGAGAACTCCGTTTTACCAAATTTAGGCTAGATTTTCTCCAGCAATCATCCCAAACACTATGCAGTCGGTTATCGCAACCGTACCTAGCCTGCTCGCGCCGTGCGTACCGCCGGTGATCTCGCCTGCTGCATATAGGCCGGGGATCGGCTTATTAGTCTTGCTTGAGATGACCTCGGCTTTAGTGTTGATCTTTAGGCCACCCATGGTGTGGTGAGGCTTCGGCGATAGGCGGATGACGTAGAACGGTCCTGCCTCGTTGATCTCGCTTAGCGCGCTTTCTTGTTTGCCAAACTCGTCTTTTTTGGCTTTGACGCCTTCGTTGTATTTTTTGACGCTCTCTTTTAAGGCATCCGCAGGCACGCCGTATTTACTGGCGATCTCATCTAGACTCGCGCATTCGCCCACTAGCTTGCCGCTTGCCATGCCTTTAGAAATAACCTCTTCGCTTAGGTCTTTAAACGCCATTTTGGTATCGGCGAAGGTTATCGGATAGGCTTTCGGATCCTCGCGTAAAATTTTAAACTCCGCGTCCGCGCGGGTCTTGCGGTCCGCAAGCTCGTTCACAAAGCGCTTGCCGGTACGGATATCGACCGCGATGCCGTATTTAAAGGTGCCTTGCTGAGTTAGGATCGGAGCTGTACCAAAGCCCTTCTCATCGGGGCTCGCCCATGGACCGAACTGGATCCAATCGACCTGCACCGGATACGCGCCGATCTCAAAGGCTTTTAGTAGCGCGCCCGCGGTAGCCCCCGCGTGATTTGTGCTATCGACGTCATCAGGAATGCGCGGGTCTTGAAGCTTGCGGAAAATTTTATCGCGGCAAAATCCACCCGCAGCGAGTACTACGCCTTTTTTGGCTTTGAGCGTCTTTTTTGTGCCGCTGGTGTTTTCTAGGTCATCGCTGTAAAGCTTATCGTCAAACCTATACTCTTCTCTGATCGTCACGCCCACGACGCGGCCGCTGTCATCTAGTACGAAGTCGTCAAATTTGGCGCGGCGGCGAAGCTCGCAGCCCTTGTCTTTCAGCGCTTCAAATTTTTCAAGCATCGGTTGGATGTAGCCCGAGCCGCTATCATTTGTAGTTAGCATCGAGCGCGCGACGCTGTGTCCGCCGAAGTGCGCGCAGTGATCCATTTTAAATTGCACGCCGCTATCAACGAGGAATTTAAACGCGTCCAAACCGCGATCGGCTAGGGTGCTTAAAAGCTCAGGGTGGTTGATGCCAAGTCCTGCCTTTAAGCAGTCGTTCATAAATAGCTCTTTGCTGTCTTTAACGCCCGTTTTTTCCTGCACGGGATTCATCGGTACGCTCATACCGCCGCCGTTGATTACGGAGTTGCCGCCGATGCGACCCATCTTTTCTAGAATCAAGACTTTGTTGCCCTTTTCGGCTGCTTTTAAGCCCGCCGCAAGCCCCGCAAAGCCCGAGCCGATGATGATCACATCCCACTCTTCATCAAATTTGACGTCTTTTGCGTTTAGCGCGCTTGCTTGTGCATTTACCGAACCAAGTGCTAGCGCACCTGCACCCACCATACCTAGCTTTAACAAATCGCGTCTTGACATTTGCTCTTGCATACATTCTCCTTTGGATGAAATATCATAACGGCATTATAATTATAATATCGTGAGTTTACTGTGAGTTTTATTAAAAATTTGCTCTATCATAAATATCCCTAAATTTAGGGGATTTAATATAAATTTGACCATAAAAAGATGAATTTATGAGATTTTATTTTTAATATTTATCAAGACTTTTCTACTAAAATATAATCTTTATGTAATTTTACTTTCAGATTGTCTGGCGGGGTCAAATTTGACGAAATGCGACCGCGCCCAAATTTTGCTTTTTACGAAAAATCGCAAAATTTAAGCTAATTTCAATATTATTTTGGGTAAATTTCCATTTTTCGGTCCCGTAGCTCAGTTGGTAGAGCACTACCTTGACATGGTAGTGGTCGATGGTTCGAGTCCATTCGGGGCCACCATTTCGCTTCTTTTAATTCAAAATTTCACTTTATCTTTCACGCCGTAAATCCAAATGTCAAATTTGCCCACTAAAGCCAAAATGTATTTATTTTCTAAAATTTAACTCGTTAGCGTCAAATTTGTGCAGGTTTTTGGGAATAAATTTAAAGGTTAAAGCGCAAAGGCAACCACTCCTTTGCGCAATTTGGGAGAAAAATGAATCAAAACAATGCAAAGACGAGATAAATGCATGATTCATTCGATGAAATATTAGCGATAGTTTTCTTAAAATATAATAAATTATATTGAGAATATTACCGATTTGACAATACTTAAAATTTAATCTATATATCCTATTATATTCAAAACTCAAATTTGACCGCCGTTTAAACCCAAATCAAATAAAACATTAAGTAAAGCTTAAAAACAATTTAGCTAAAATCAAGCCCAATTCTTTCAGCGTAAGAAAGATGTTTCGATAAAAAGGACGTAAAATGAGCGATATCATCGCATACAAACTGGATGGAAACATAGTCGATACTCAGAGTATCAACGGGCGAGAAAACGCCGCAGAACCGATTTATTTTGACAACTCCCCAGACGCGCTAAACGTCATCAGGCACTCCTGTGCGCACCTCATGGCGCAGGCTATCAAAGAGCTTTATCCGCAGGCTAAATTTTTCGTCGGACCAAACGTCGAGGACGGATTTTATTATGATTTCAAGGTTGATGAAGCTAACAGCAAGCTTAGCGACGAAGATCTAGCGGCGATAGAAGCCAAGATGAAAGAGCTAGCCGAAGCAAAGCTTGACATCGTCAAAGCAAGCTCCACAAAAGCCTTTATGAGCGATAAATTTAAAGACGACGAGCTAAAACAAGAGGTGCTAAAACGTATCCCCGAGGGCGAAGTCAGCAGCTATAAGCAAGGGAATTTCGAGGATTTGTGCCGAGGACCGCACTTGCCAAATACCAAATTCTTAAGATTTTTTAAACTAACCCGAGTAGCAGGAGCGTATCTGGGCGGCGACGAGACGCGCGAGATGATAAACCGCATCTACGGCACGGCATTTGCCGACAAAGAGAGCCTAAAAGAGCACATCCGCATCATCGAAGAGGCCAAAAAACGCGACCACAGGAAGCTTGGCGTCGAGATGAAGCTATTTACATTTGACGACGAAGTGGGCGGCGGCCTACCGATCTGGCTACCAAACGGCGGACGTTTACGCTCGAAGTTAGAGCAAATTTTATATAAAGCTCACCGCGACCGCGGCTACGAGCCAGTGCGTGGACCAGAGCTTTTAAAGGCTGACGTGTGGAAAAAGAGCGGCCACTACGCAAACTACAAAGAAAATATGTACTTTACGACGATAGACGAGGCCGAATACGGCATAAAGCCGATGAACTGCGTCGGCCACATCAAAGTCTATCAGTCAGATATCCGCTCATACCGCGATTTGCCGCTTAAATTTTTCGAATACGGCGTCGTGCACCGCCACGAAAAAAGCGGCGTTTTACACGGACTTTTCAGGGTGCGCGAATTTGCCCAGGACGACTCGCACATCTTTTGTATGCCGAGCCAAATCAAAGAAAATATCCTAGAAATTTTAAAATTTGCCGGCAAAATAATGGAAAATTTCGGCTTTCACTACGAGATGGAGATTTCGACCAAGCCTGCAAAAGCGATCGGCGGGGACGAAATTTGGGAAACGGCGACCAAAGCGCTAAAAGAAGCGCTTGACGAAAACGGCTTTAAATACGGTATCGACGAGGGCGGCGGCGCATTCTACGGCCCAAAAATCGACATAAAAATCACGGACGCCTTAAAACGAAAATGGCAGTGCGGCACGATCCAGGTCGATTTTAACCTACCTGAGCGCTTTGATCTTGGCTACATCGACGCAAATAACGAGCGTCAACAGCCCGTCATGCTACACCGCGCGCTACTGGGAAGCTTTGAGAGGTTTATCGGCATCTTGATCGAGCACACGGGCGGCGAACTACCGTTTTTCGTCGCTCCGACGCAAGTAGTCATCGTGCCGATCAGCGACGCGCATCTAGACTACGCCAAAACAGTCGCCAAAGAGCTTCGCAAAATCGGCGTAGATAGCGAAATCGCGAGCAAAAACGAGAGCCTAAACAAACGCATCCGCACTGCAGAAAAACAACGCGTGCCGATGATCGCGGTACTTGGCGACAACGAAGTGGCAAATAGCGCCATCGCTCTGCGCGACCGTACGACCAGGGAGCAAAAAGATATGAAACTGGACGAATTTGTCGAGCTGCTAAAATCAAAACTCGCCGAGGTAACTTTTTGAAATACGGACCAAAATCCGTCAAATTTGAGCTAGGCGCGGCTTTATGCTAAGCCTGGCTTTTACCAAAATCTGCAAAAATTGTCACGGCGCAATAAATTTCTACGAAAAATACAATAAAAACACAATATTTTTGGATATAATCAACAAATTTCAACTTAAAGGAAAAAACTAATTGGCTAAAGAAAACGAAGTGTTGCTCAACGAAGATATCAGAGCGAGCGAAGTGAGATGCGTGGGAGACGACGGCACCGCATACGGCGTCATCCCTAGAGTTGAGGCCTTGAAAATCGCCGAGAAAATGGGGCTTGATCTGGTGCTAATCGCACCTGATGCCAAACCTCCCGTTTGCAAAATAATGGACTACGGCAAATTCCGCTACCAGCAGGAAAAAAAGCAAAAAGAGGCCAAGAAAAAGCAAAAAACGATCGAAGTAAAAGAGATCAAGCTCTCCGTCAAAATCGCTCAAAACGACATCAACTACAAAGTCAAGCACGCGCTTGAGTTTCTAGAAGACGGCAAACACGTCAAATTTCGCGTATTTCTAAAAGGCCGCGAGATGAGCAATCCAGAAGCGGGCGTCGCGATGCTACAAAAGGTCTGGGAGATGGTAAAAGACGTCTCCGACCGCGATAAAGAGCCGCTACTAGAAGGCCGCTACGTCAATATGTTAGTAACGCCGAAAAAGTGAGAAAAATTATACTCGTTTGCGCTCTTGCGCTAGCTCTGGCTGGCGCGGAGTGCAGTCCGTATCTAAGACTAGCCGTTATCGGCGCAAAATCTACATTAAATCAAGCTGATTATGATGGCGTAAAAATTGCCGATATAAGCTGTGAAAACGACGTACTCACTTACAAATATATTTTTGAAGAATCGCAAGATATAAACTGGGAAGCTATTTCAGGAGAAAATAAAAAAGATTTTTTATCTGCCATGAAAGAGATTTTAGTGGAAGAATTTTGCCTCGACGAAGATACTCTTGCGCTATTACAAAGGGCAAAAAGTATCATAATGGACTACAGTCTGCCAAGCGGGTCGCTTTTTGGCCAAATAAAGCTAACAGCAAAAGATTGCGAGAAGTAAGCGGTATAAAAATTACACAAACCGACAAGATCATAAAAACAGACAAAACTCAAAGCAAAATTTGACGACAAATATCTGCTTTTGGATCTCGGTTTTTAAATTTTAAGGCATTTTATAATCATGCAAAAAGAAAATTCAAGCAAGTCAAATCGCTACATAAACGATCAAATCAAAGAAATTTTAAAAATACGTATCGAGCTATCAAAGGGGCTTATCTCCTGCGAAATGGCGGAGCGGGAAACGCTAAAAATCGCCCCTGCCTATCCCGTTCATAATCTAAATAGCGACGCTAAGCGAATGCAAAAAACTCTTGCGGGAATAGGGCAATATTATCTTAGTTATCCTGCAAACTGGGCGCAGGTACTGCTTGAGATGACGGGCGGCGAAGAACGAGCGCAAATTTTTAAAGCACTCAACGAACAGCAGCGACTATATCTCGAAAAAGACGGTAAAAATAACAAAAAGCTAGAAAAAGTACTTCAGGCCGCCAAGCAAAATTTGACCGAATAAAATACAAAACAAGCCCCGGCAAATTTATAAAATATCGCCCGAGCCCAAATTTGTAGTCTCACGAAACATACCTACACGATAACACCAAAGAAGTAAAATTTGATAAATTTGAGCCAAAATCGCTAAACGTAAATTTCGTATGCGATCCGCTTGAGAAGTCAAATCTAGCCTTACAAGCAGCCGCATACATAAAAACAACAACTTCAGACGTCGCGATTATTTGCCTACTTTTCTGCAGCAGTCTTTTCTTAGTCCATTGCTCTTTTCACAACATCTTTCATAAGCTTGCTTTGATAGAGCAGCGTCCTTTTTCACACGCTGATCAGTCGCGCCGCCTCTGCCGTACTCATATATCTCGCCCAGATCCTTGCACGACGCGGTATCGTTCTCGCTATAGCAACCTTTTGTAAAAATCTGTACCGCCGTAGCCCACTGCCCCTTTGATACAGCTTTCGCTCCATCGCCATGGCTCTTGCCGGCCTGGGCCGAAGATAACGCCAAACACACCAAAAAGATCGCGAAAATCAACTTTTTCATGACGACTCCTTTGTGTGGATTTGTAAGGCGATTATACTACAAAAACGCTTTAATGTTTAGAAAATATTTATGTTATATCGTGATTAGATTTACGTAAAATTTTATCATTGCATTCAAATTTGAGCTGCAACCCACAAAGCCGTCCAAATTTCAAAATTACCAAATTTTGCGGTTTAAATTTAACTCTTTTACTATCTGAGTAAAGCTTGCTATCTCGCTCTCGTAAAGCGCTATGGTTTCATTACTCATTAGTGTTTTATTTATATTTGGTTCAAAACTATCCAGACCTGTCTCCATCGCAATAAGTATTTGATTGTCTTTAAAAACGGCATTTACGGGCGCACCTAATCTAAAACAAAGCTCAGTAAATTTCTCCATCAAAGCAGGACTAAGCGCATATCTAGCGCCTATTTGATCGGTTGCATACACATCAAATATCTCCTCAAATCTCACATCGTCCATATTTGCTTTTTCACCGTATATTTTTAAATTTTTTGAATTTATATGCGAAATTTGAGTTATAGAACTTAAATTTTTATTAAAATCGGCCTTAAAAAGCACGCCTTTAAATTGCACAACGGTTTCGGTATTATTTTTATTCTTTATCTTTTTAGCTGCATAAAAGTCGCTAAATTTAATCCTAACGCCCTCTATCTCGCCTTCCACAAGATCCTCCCTATGCCACTCGTCAACCCTGCAATCATAAATCACGAAAAAATCGTAAAGCTCTAATCCACGGTCTTTATCATAGCTTAGTCCATGTTTTTTTACGATATTTTCTATGATTTGCCGTTTAAAATTTGATCTAAATCTTCGCCTTTTCGAAGCAGTCAAGAGACTCATGGTCGCCGCATAAGACACCGCGCCGCACGCCGCGCCAAATATGCCGTCGTCTGATAAGCGACTCGTCACAACCCAGGCGCAAATACAAACTCCAAGAGCGATTAGGCGCGTTTCTTTAACGGCAGTCACTAAATTTAAGCGCTCGTTTTCTAGCTCGCTCAACTGGGCAGCAAGCTCGTCTGAAACCAAATTTTGAGCATTTGTGTTTGAAATTTGCGATGGTCGCTCAAATAGTTTTAAAACAAAGCTACGAACCGAAGGAATAAAAAAAACGGCGGCTATAACGCCGACAAAAATGTACCCGCCGTTTAGGGCTGCGCTTAATATCGCAAAAAAGACGGGTGCGGCGATCAAGGTCGCTACCGCGATAGCGACTATTTTGAGCGCGCCGGCGAGTTTTTTCTTAGCGTGGAGCTCGTCCGTATCCGCCATCCTCGCTCCTAAATTTGCCTAAACTCGCGAGCTAGCTCTAGGCTAGCCTCGATCTCGGCACGTTTTGCCATCACGCTTTCGATGTTTGCGCTCAAATTTAGCCCGTTTTCGTCGCCGAATTTCTTTAGTTCGCGCCAAATTTCCTTGATGATCTCGCAACTTTGCGCCAGATAGTCCTCACTAGCGTTTAACCGCACGTCGACTGCGCTAGGCACGCTAACACCTAGCCATTTGATAAACTCTAGCGTTTTTGGGTTGCCCGCCGTTGAAAACGTGAGAAATATCGGCTCGGTTATCTTTGCGGCCGCGCAGTCCTCTAAAAATTTACGCGTCATATCCGCGTCAAAAATCGCCTGCGAGATGAAAAACTTCGCCCCAGCCGCGATCTTTTCGCGCATCCTTTGCGGCTCGTCGCCTTTTTTGGCGTGACGCTCGGCGATACACACTCCGCCGACGGCCAAATTTTCAAATTCGCCAGCGATCTCGTACGCACGAGCCAAATTTAGACGCACTTTTTGCGAGCTAGACGTAGCTCCGACTAGCACGTTTAGATTTGAGCTTTGAGCCGCAATCGCCGCGCGAAATGCGTCCTCGTCGTAGCCGCTAGCCACGCGGTAAAAAACGCTCGGCGTCGCGACGTTTAGGTAGTCTCGGTAGTAGATTTCGGGACTTAGCGTGCCGCTAAACTCGAACGTCCTCTCGCTATCGTTTCGCTCGCTCTCGTCTTGCACCTCATAAAGCACGAGTCCGTCGGCGTTTATGCTCTCTATTCTACCCGTCCAGCGATCCGAGATGTCGCGCAGCTTAGCCTCGTCAAATTCGGCCTTGGGCGGCGTTAGTCCGTAGAGCACGAGCCCCTTTTCTTTGTTTAAAATTTTTTCTTTTAACATGAAATTTCCAAATTTAAAATGTAGAAAACCCCGCCGTTTGCGGTTAAATTTACACTGCGACGGCGCGTGCGCAGGATAAATTATTCGCCGCGACCGACAAATTTGCTCCGCGTCAAATTTGAGCGAGTTTTAAACATCATCGCCCAAAATTTAGCGGACAAAAGTCGCTTCGGCCGCAAATTTAAGCGGCAAAAGCGACAAATTTATCCGAGTCGCAAGCGGTCGAAATTATGAATTTCTTACGATTTTGACGGCTTCGACCATATTTTTTAGGCTCGGCTCGACCTCTTCCCATTTGCGCGTTTTTAGGCCGCAGTCCGGGTTGATCCAGAGCTGTTCTTTCGGTAGAACCTCGAGTAGCGCACGGATCTGGCGCACGATCTCGTCGGTGCTAGGTACGCGCGGGCTGTGGATGTCGTAGACGCCAGGGCCGACTTCTTGTTTATAGCCGACTGATTTAAAGATCTTTAGCAGTTCGTTGCCGCTGCGAGCCGTCTCGATGCTGATGACGTCGGCGTCCATCGCCTCGATCGTCTTGATGATGTCGTTAAACTCAGAGTAGCACATATGCGTGTGGATCTGCGTTTTAGGCTCGGCCGAGCTAACGGAGAGCTTAAAGCAATCAACCGCAAATTTCTCGTACGCAGGGATGTTTTCGGCGCGTAGCGGATAGCCCTCTTTAAACGCAGCTTCGTCCACTTGGATGATGCGGATGCCGGCATTTTGCAGGTCTGCGATCTCGTCAAATATGCAAAGCGCAAGCTGCTTAGCCACCTCGCTGCGAGGTAGGTCGTCGCGCACAAAGCTCCAGTTTAGCATCGTTACAGGCCCAGTTAGCATGCCTTTCATTATGCGACTAGTGCGGCTTTGCGCGTATTTCATCCACTCGACTGTCATCGCTTTTGGGCGGCTCACGTCGCCAAAAAGTAGAGGCGGTTTCACGCAGCGGCTGCCGTAGCTTTGAACCCAGCCGTTCTCGCTAAATGCATATCCTTCGATCTGTTCGCCGAAATACTCGACCATGTCGTTACGCTCAGGCTCGCCGTGGACTAGCACATCTAGGCCAATATCTTCTTGAAATTTGATGCAGTCGTCGATGTATTTTTTGATGCCGGCTTCATACGCGCTCGCGTCGATCTCGCCTTTTTTGAAGTTTTGGCGAAGCACTCTTAGCTCGACGGTTTGCGGGAAGCTACCTATCGTTGTAGTCGGTAGGATGCCGTAGTTTAGGCTTTCGCGTTGGATTTTGATGCGATCTTCAAATTTATCTTCACGCTCAAATTTGACTAGATTTTTCACGCGGTTTTGCACACTTGAGGAGTGGATCAAATTTGACGTCGCGCGCGTTTTAACCGCAGCTTTGTTTTCTTCGTAAATTTTGCTCTCCGCCGCGTTTAGCGCTACGCCGTTAGCTAGTTTGGTTATGATTTTAATCTCGTCTAGTTTTTCTACGGCAAAGCTCAGCCAGCTTTTGACCTCTGAGTTTAGTTTTTCTTCGTATTTTAGGGTATAAGGCACGTGAAGCAGCGAGCAGCTAGGTCCGACGTAGAAATCTTTGCCGCCGATTTTCTCGCCGATCTCGCGGACTAAATTTACCTTTTCGTCGATGTTACTTTTCCAGATATTTCTTCCGTCGATGACGCCTGCAAATAGCGTTAAGTGGCTGTTTTTGATAGTTTCAAGCGCTTCAAAATTTCTTTTTCCGTGAACGAAATCTAGTCCGATACCGTAAATTTTAGTTTTAGCTACCTCAGCGACCGCTTTTAGCGCGTGCTCGAAATAGGTCATAAATACGATTTTGACGTTGTTTGCGGCTTCGGCTAGCTCATTATATACTTTGCCGATGACGCTAAGCAGGATATCTTCGTTTTTATCGGTCGCGAAAATCGGCTCGTCAAACTGCACTAAAATCTCATCGTCAAGCGTTGAAAGTAGCTCAAGAAGCTTTTTGTATTCGGCGACTAGAGCGTTTAGGTTTTTAAACGGGCAGCTACCGTCGGTGGTCTTTGAAAGCGCTAAAAATGTAATAGGACCAATCAAATTTACCTTGCCTTTTACGCCCGCAGCCTTTGCCTCTTCGTATTCGGCAAGGATTTTTGACGCGTCTAGCTTAAAGGTCGTCTCGGCGCTAAGCTCAGGCACGATATAGTGGTAGTTTGTGTTAAACCACTTCGTCATCTCCATTGCTACGCCGGTTTTGTTGCCGCGCGCGCAGGCAAAATACTGCTCGCGTCCGCTCAAATTTGCAAATCTAGGCGGTACGGCGCCAAATGCTATGATGCTATCAAGCATAAGATCGTAAAATGAAAAATCATTTACGCTGATGGCCGAAATTTCGGCGTCTTTTTGGTATTGCCAGTGTCTGTTTTTTAGCGTTTTAGCGACGCTTAGCAAATTCTCCTCGCTAAAGCCCTCTTTGCCGGCCCAAAGACCTTCAAGCGCGCGTTTTAGCTCTCTTTTTTCTCCGATTCGCGGGAAACCCGTAACATAACTTTTTATCATTTTAATTCCTTTAAATTTGATTTTTTATTTTTAAATTTTAAGCTCATTCAAAGTCGCTCAAAAGAGCGAGCTTAGAAACGGCGGGTGGCAACCGCTTTTTCTCAAACTAAAATAAAATTTATAAAAAACCCTGCTAAACAAATTTCGCCCAAATTTCAAACACTGCCTCGCTTTATTTTTAAAAATGCAGTTGCAATGCATCGGACGCGGCGATAGAAATAAATTTATATTAATGTTTAAAAACGTGAAATTATTTAAAAATTTGGCTGTTTTTTTAAAGTCGTTTGCAGTTTTTTTGCTAAGATTAAAGAGTCTCAGGCATGGGGCAAGGCATTAAGCTCATCCTTTTGGGGTCAAATTTGAGCCGTATTATAAAGATTTTTAAAAAATAAATCAAGAAGTTTTTATCAAATTTGGGCTAATTTGAGGCAGGCCGCAGCCCGCCCCTTAAATTTGCCTAGTCTTTTTTGCCTTTGTTTAGCGATTTTAGCTTGGCGTCGGTGTCATCTGTTAGCATCGTGAAGATTTCGTTCGTCAAATTTTGCGTTAGAGCCTTGGCTTCCTTCATCATATTCGTCGAAAATTCGTTTAGCAGCTTGTTCGCTTTGGCTTTGTCTTTTTTGTAGAGTTTGACGTATTCGTCTTCAAATTTAGCCTGTTTGACCGCGAGCGCGTCTTCAAACTCCTTGTATGCCTTTTTTACGACCGGCGAATACTTATCATAGTCCATCATCACAAGAGTTTGCAACTTTCTATACGCCCAATAAATCGACTCGTCGTCGGCCTTATACGAGCCTTTATCGTAGCCGTCGATAAATTTGTCGAGGCCGTAGTAATACGGCAAATAAACGCCAAGCTCCGACATGCCAAGCGCCACGTAGGTCACTCTGCCGATCTCTTGAGGTAGCCACGGACGCACCTGCATGACGTGCGACTCGTAGGTTCTAAAGACGCTCACGGCGCGGTAGATATTTTTTTGATTTTCGTCTTTACTCGCGTAGTTATCGTAAGGCGTGCCGTCGTAGTGGGATCTAAGAGCGTTTTTTAGATCCTGCACGCTTAGCTTTTTAGCCGGTTTTAAAAATACCGGATAGTTGCCGCCATCAAGGGTCTGCTTATCTTTTAGCTCGGGGTTAAACATCTGCTGCACCCAGCAAACGCGCGGATAGTTGTAGGTCATATCTCTCTCATCGTCTCTGGTGTAGGCTTTCGTAAACTGAAATTCTCCGTCTTTTGCCGGGTCGTAGGCGCCGTTATCTTGGGCAAATTTGATCAAATTTTTCGATCCCATAAAATTTGGATCGTTTTCTTTGTAGTTTTGTAGTCTGCCTTGGTTTGCGGAGACGAAGTACTCGTCTTTTGGTAGCTTAACCGCCATCCAGTGATGACCCGTACCCGTTTCAAAATACCAAAGCTCGTTTTTATCCACGAACACTACGCCAAAACCCTCTCCCGCGCCCGTAGTTTCCACGATCTCGCCGAGCAGCTTCACGCCCTCGGCCGCGCTTTTCATCCTAGGTAGCAAGACGTCGGGGATATCGTCCTCTGTGATGCCCGTCGCTTCGTTATACGGATCGATTTTTAGCAGTTCGTCTTTGGCGTAGATGGTCTCGGTGCCGCTGATGCCCACGCCCGCGTCATTGTAGCCGACCGCGCCGTGAAGCTTGGTGTGCGAGTTTGCTATCGTCGTGTATCTCATGCCCTCTTTTGGCAACGGATAGGTAAAATCATTTGCGCCGTCATGCGCCTTTGAGCTGTGGACGCCTTTTTGATTGGATTTTTTGGGGTGTATCAAAAACACCTGCGCCTTTATCGCCTTGCTATCGGCACTCCTAGCTATTAACATCGAGCCGTCGTCAGAGGCTCCTTCTCCAACCAAAATAGTCGTGCAAGCTAGCGCGTTTGCACAAAACATCGCGCTTATTACCGCCGCAGAGGCGAGAAACTTCATCTTCATCGTTACTCCTTGATTTGAGATAATAAATCTAAGTGAAATTATAGGACTAAAAATATTAATTAAATATAAAATTTAAGCTATTTTCAAGATTGTATTGTAAATTTGTTTTGTGTTTTGACACCAGCTCCATCAAATTTAAATTTCTTAAAGGAATTTTGGGTATAATCCCACTCTTACGCATAAGGCGTAAAAGAAATTTTAAAAGGATTAGTATGCCTAAGATGAAGACAGTTCGCGGCGCTGCTAAACGTTTTAAAGTGGGCAAAAACAAGATCAAAAGAGGCTCTGCTTTTAGAAGCCACATTTTGACTAAAAAATCTCGCAATCGCAAGAGAGATTTACGCTCGCCTCAGTACGTAGACAGCACAAACGTCGCAAGCGTCAAAGCGATGCTCGGAATTTAAGTTTTTGACGAAAAGTCATTCCAAACTCCCCCAAATTTGGGGCAAGACTCACTCGGTGAGCGCCGATTTGTAAAGGATAAATATGGCAAGAGTAAAAACAGGCGTAGTTAGAAGAAGACGCCATAAAAAAGTTTTAAAACTAGCTAGAGGTTTTTTCAGCGCTAGACACAAACACTTTAGAAAAGCCAAAGAGCAATTAGAAAGAAGTTTGGTCTATGCATACCGCGACAGACGCCGCAAGAAACGCGACTTCCGCCGCTTGTGGATAGTGCGCATAAATGCTGCGTGCCGCCTAAACGACATTAGCTATTCGCGCTTTATCGCGGGACTTAAAAAAGCAAATATCGAGCTTGATAGAAAAATCTTAGCCGATCTAGCTATGAATGACGCAAAAGCTTTCAGCGAGCTAGCTTCAAAAGCAAAGGCTGCTTTATAATACTCAGGGGCGGTTTCCCGCTCCTTTTCTCTATATCTTTGGTTTAATAAAATTTATTGTTTTTCTCCGATCTCAATAAAACAAATTTCGCTCCAAATTTTAATTTTTATTTTTCGTTTTTTCCGATAAAATACCGCCTCAAATTTAAGGAGCAAAAATGGATATACAAAAACTAAATCAAAACCTAAACAAACTCAACAAATTTTTATTTATTATCTTAGGCATCGCCGTCGCGATCTGGATCGGCGTAGAAGTTTTTATAGGCAGTAAAGTAGAATACGCAAAAGAACAAATGAAAGAAAATCTATGCGAAGCATCAAATGTGCAAGAAATGCTGGTGCGACTAAATTCAGGTCTCCCGAGAAAACTAGATGAGATAAATACGCTCGAAAAAATCAGCTGTGAAAATCGTCGCATCATTTATCAATATGCGCTTGGAAAAGGGCTAGAAATGGATGAAAACGCGCTAAATGATAAAGATATAGCCAAGCTAAAAGACGAGCAAACAAAGGAACTCAAAAAAGAATTTTGCGAAGATATGCGATTAAAGGCGGTACGAGAGATAGCTGACGGCGTCGATTTTGTTTATTATATAAAGAACAAAGAGCTTATTCGGGTAAAACTTGAAAGCAAAGAGTGCAAATAAACTAAAATAATCAACGTAGTTTGCGTCACAAGTAGCAGCAGGGCTCTAGATATGACGCCAAACTGCGCTGCCAAGCAACTAAAGCAGTGTTTAAATAGCATAAAATGCCGTGTCATAACAGGTTAAGCTATTTTTTCCAAAAAAGACCCGGTTTCATCTCTTAAATTTTGCAAATCACCGCTATTATCTATAATAAAATCCGCCATGGCGCGCTTTTGCTCGATATCAGTTTGCAGCTCCACACGGTGCTTTGCAGCGTCGTAGCTAAGCCCGTTTCGCTTCATCACGCGCGAAATCAGCGTATCTTTTGGCGCATAAACGACCGCCACTTTGTCGAAAAACTCATACCTCTTGCCCTCGAAAAACAGCGGAATGTCAACGAAATAAAGCCTTCTTTTTGCCTCCAAAGCCTGCGCCTGCGATAAAATTTCAGCCGTTATCTTCGGATGCAGCAGCGCTTCAAGCTTTGCAAGCTCCGCAGGGTTTTTAAACACCAGCTCGCCTAGTTTTTTTCGGTCCACCGAAACGCAGGGCATGGACGAATTTTTCTCACCTGAACTAACGCCAAATTCCGCGTGTGAGTCCAAATTTTCGGCCTGCGCGTCTTTTTGCACGACGTATTGCGCGCCGAAAATTTCAGCCACCTGCGCGGCACAGCGATCCAAGACGCAATGCGAAATCCTATCGGCGTCTATAATCTCAAATCCGCGATCACGAAGTAGCTCGCAAACCGCGCTCTTGCCGCTGCCGATACTGCCCGTGATGACGATTGCGTGTTTAAATTGCGGCATTTTGCCTCCGATTTTTTACTCCGATTTTAGCAATTTTTGGCTAAAATTAACCAAATTTCAACAAAGGGCAAAAATGATAAGCTACAAAGAAGCTGGCGTCGATATAGACGCGGGAAATGACTTCGTAAACGCTATAAAACCGTTCGTTAAGGCAACGCAAACTCCGCACGTTTTGGGCGGTATCGGCTCATTTAGCGGCGCAGTGAGACTGCCTGCGGGATACAAAAAACCTGCGATCCTGGGCGCTACTGATGGCGTAGGTACAAAGCTACGACTCGCAATCGACGCGCGTAAATTTGACGGCGTCGGCCAGGACCTTGTCGCGATGTGCGTAAACGACCTCATCTGCAACTTCGCCGAGCCGCTATTTTTCCTCGACTACTACGCGACTGCAAAGCTCGAGATCGCGGACGCCAAAGAGGTCGTAAAAAGCATCGCCGATGGCTGCAAACTCGCCCGCTGCGCGCTGATCGGCGGCGAGACGGCAGAGATGCCTTCGATGTATGAAAAAGGCGACTTTGACCTTGCAGGCTTTGCCGTGGGTATCGCAGAAGAGGACGAGATCGACCGCAGCAAGTTCGTACGTGAGGGCGATGTACTAATCGCGCTTCCTAGTAGCGGCCTGCACTCAAACGGCTTCTCGCTCGCACGCAAAGTGGTTGCCGAGCTAGGGCTGAAATTTGACGACAAGGTAGGCGGTCGCGCGCTTATCGACGTGCTTTTGGAGCCGACCAGGATTTACGTCGCAGATTTTTTAAATTTAAAAGACAAGATCCACGCGCTCGCACATATCACAGGCGGCGGCATCGTGGAAAATCTGCCGCGCGTATTTCCGGAGGGACTAGGTGCGAAGATCGAGCATGTCGCGATCCGCACGCCCGAAATCTTTAAAATCATCGCGCAAAAGGTCGAGCCCGCCGAGATGATGAGGACGTTTAACATGGGCGTTGGCATGATCGTAGTAGCTCCGAAAGAAAATGCAGATTTTGTACTAGTAAATACCGACGGCTACGTCATCGGCGAGGTCGTAAAAGGCGCGGGCGCACAGCTAGTTTAAGCAGGCAAATTTAACTTTGGCTCGTCAGCAAATACGCTACGAGTCAAAGATTTTTAGGCGGCAAATTTATATTGCTAACCGCTCTCCTCAAAAACCACTGCTTTTGTTTAAATTTTACCATCATATTTTCTGCAAATTTATATCTCAAACCGGGCAATTTGTTAGTAAAATTTAGTATGTTATGGTATAAAGTTTTTACTTTATCTGTTTGTAAATTCTATATTCAAAAGCCGATTTTAGCGCTAAATCTTAATAAAACTAACGTTAGCGTTTGTTAGCTCTTATATATCAAACATTATCTAAACTCCAAAAATTAAATGTTATATTAAATAAAAATATTAAAGTATAAATTTAATGCTTCTTGGCTAAAATTTGATAAATTTAAATACAAAGGACGGGCGATGAGTATAAATTTAGATAGACTTAAGGTGCTTTTTAGCGAGATAAATGCGATAAACGACGAGAGCTTCGGAGCGGGAATGAGCCGCCTGGCCTACACGAGCGAAGACAAGGCCGCCAGAGAGCTATTTATCGCGCGCTGTAAGGAGGCGGGGCTAAAAGTGCGCATAGACGCCATCGGAAATATCTTTGCCAGGCGCGAGGGTACAGAGCCCGAGCTGCCGGCGGTAGCGTTTGGCTCGCATCTGGATACCGTGATAAACGGCGGCGAATTTGACGGGATTCTCGGCGTCCTGGGCGGGTTAGAGCTGATTAGATCGCTAAACGACGAGGGTGTACAGACGCGTAGGCCGCTCGAGCTGGTCGTCTTTGAGTGCGAGGAGTCGAGCAGATTTAATATCGCGACGCTCGGCAGCAAGGTAATGTGTGGCAAGCTTGGTTTTGAAAAGCTAAAAGACGTGCGCGACTTTCAAGGACGCGCTATCAGCGAGATTTTTTCTGAGTTTGGCATCGATCTAGCAAGCATCGAAAAGGCTAAAAATTTGACGCCGAATTACGAGAGCTTTTTTGAGCTACACATCGAGCAAGGACCGCTACTAGATAACGAAAATATCCAAATCGGCGTAGTAAGCGCCATCGCCGCGCCGCATAGATTTAGCGTGCGCGTGCAGGGCCAGGCTCAGCACTCCGGCACGACCGCGATGAAGTACCGTCACGACGCGCTTTGCGCGGCGGCGCAGATAGTGCTGGCCGTCGAGCACGTCGCGCAAGAAAATGCGGTAAACGGCGTGGTAGCGACCGCAGGCAACTGCACGGTAAAACCGGGCGTCATGAACGTCGTGCCGGGCGAGGCGACGCTGCTAATCGACCTGCGCGGCATCGACCTAGCCACGCGCGAGGCAGCCTACGAGCAGATCCTGGCTGAAATCTCGCACATCGAGGCTCAGCGTGGCGTCAAATGCGAGATCAAGCAACTAGCATTCGACGAGCCGTGCGCGCTAGATGGCCGCCTCATCAAACTCATCGCCCAAAAAGCCGCGGCTCTCGGGCTTAGCTTTGAGATCATGCCAAGCGGCGCAGGACACGACGCAATGCATATGAGCGCACTTTGTCCGACAGCTATGATTTTCATCCCGTCTAAAGACGGTATCAGCCACAATCCGGCGGAATTTTCTAGTTGGAGCGATATCGCTAACGGGGTAAATTTGCTAAAAAGCGTGGTTTTAGAAACGGCGGAAAGGGTTTGAATTTGACTCAAATTTGACGCCGCAAAAGTCGGTCGGTAGACTAAATTTGAAGTATAAATAAGCACGGGAAATTGCTCTCCCGCCAAAAAGAAGTAAATTAACTACCGTAAAATTTACTACGCCGCTCAAGCCTTCCTTATATACTCGTTTGGATCGTATTCTTTGCCTTCGTCGTGATCCTTCAGGAGCTTAACCACGACGGGGCTAAGCGCGATGATGGCGATCAGGTTTGGAAGCACCATGAGGCCGTTAAACATATCGGCTAGCTCCCAGACAAAATTTATCTTTAGTAAGCTGCCCGCAAACACAAATCCTACGACAAATATCTGTAAAATTCGCACGAATTTGGCACCAAAAAGATAGCGCACGTTGATCTCGGCGAAGTAGTACCAGCCCAAAATCGTCGTAAAAGCAAAGAAAAACAAGCAAATCGCCACAAAGCTATATCCGCCCGTATGCCCCAAAACATGCGAAGAAAAGGCCTCTTGTACGAGCGAAATGCCCGTTAGCACGGCTTTGCCGTTTTCAAAATGTATCACGTCGGCGCTAAGCACAACAAAAACGGTGATATTTAGCACGATAAAGGTATCGACAAACACGCTCATGATGCCAAGCACCGCCTGATCGACGGGGTGCTTGACGTTAGCCGCGGCATGCGCGTGAGGCGTCGAGCCCATGCCCGCTTCGTTTGAAAACAGTCCGCGCGCGATACCGTATCTCATCGCCGTAGCTATCGTGGCTCCAGTCGCGCCGCCCCATGCCGCGGATGGATTAAACGCAGCTTCAAATATAAGCGCTATGACACCTGGAATTTTATCGAGATTAAAGCAAATGATCACAAGCCCGACCGCGACGTAGAGGATCGCCATGATAGGCACGATCTTTTCGGCGACTCTAGCGATGGCTTTGACTCCGCCGATAAAGATCGTAGCGCAAATCGCCGCCAAAAACAGTCCGCTCGCCCAGTTTGGGATACCAAATGCCCCTTTAAAGCCGTCTGAAATGGAGTTAGCCTGGACCATATTTCCCATAAATCCGAGCGCCAAAATGATCGCCAGCGCGAAAAACGCCGCCAAAACCTTGGCATAGCGGCTCTTTAGCCCGCGACTGATATAAAACGCCGGCCCGCCGATCATGTGTCCGCTGTCGTCTTTGGTACGGTAAATTTGAGCTAGACAGATCTCTGCGAAATTCGTCGCCATGCCTAAAAACGCCGCGCACCACATCCAAAATATCGCTCCCGGCCCGCCCATGATGAGCGCGGTTGTGGCACCCACAAGGTTGCCTGTGCCCACCTGTGCCGCGACCGCGGTAGCGACGGCCTGAAACGAGCTCATGCCCGATTTTCCCGCCGCTTCGCCGTGCAATGAGAAGTTGCCAAAAAGCCTATTAAGGCCCATTTTAAACTTAAAAATCTGCACGAATCGCAGCCTAATCGTAAAATAAAGCCCAGTGCCGCAAAGTAGCGCGATGAGGAAATACGGCCCCCAAAGGAATGAATTTATAGAGCTTACGAGGTCGGTGAGCATGGATTTGCCTTTAAGTTTTTTAAAATTCATCAAGTATATTTAAAAAAATATAAAACTAAAATAAATAATAAAAATTTTTTAGCCTAATTTAAAAATATAGGTAAAATTTGAGTTAAATTTGACAAGGCGGGCGGTTTTAGAGGGCATTCTTGATTTGCGCGGAGGTTTTTGTTTTAGCTAGACCTTCTCGCTGATTTGCAAATTTGACGGCGGTTTTACGAGATTTACCGAGAAATTTAACAAGCCTGCAAAAACCCAAAAGTTAAAAATGCGCTAAATTTGACCGTAATGCTTCTTGTCAAATTTAATAAGCCGGCAGGGCAAATTTGAGTCGTCGCAAAATTAACGTAAGCCTTCCAAATTTAACCCTTAGATTTTATTTTAGCCAGCCACTCGTCCAGCGTCTTTTCAAAGCCGATGCCGTTGCTCTCGTAAAATTTAAGCGTTTTTTCGAGATATTTTTGCTCCACCCAGCCGCCGAAACTATGCGGATACAGATAGTCCTTGGCCTCGGGTGCGGTGTTGATGAGATAGGGCGGGATCTTTAGCGGCGGTTCATTTTTCACGTAGGCTAGCGCGGCGTTTATGGCCTTGTAACTGGAGTTTGACTTTGGCGAGTGGGCTAGATACATCGCGCATTGAGCCAGGATTATGCGCGCTTCGGGAAAGCCGATCTTGCTAACGGTGGCAAGCGCGTTAGCGGCTAAATTTAGCGCGTTAGGATTGGCGTTGCCGATGTCCTCGCTGGCAAATATCGCCATCCTGCGCGCGATAAAATCAGCACTCTCGCCAGCGTCGATAAGCCGTGCCAGATAGTACATGACGGCGTTTTCGTCGCTACCGCGCAGGCTTTTTATAAAGGCACTTGCCAGTCCGTAGTGCACATCGTCCTCACTAACGCCTTCGCTAACGGCGTTAGCTCGTAGCGTTTTTAAATTTTCTAACGTTATTTTTTCATCCAGACTCACGGCAAACTCGAGCAAATTTAGCAGTCCGCGCGCGTCTCCGCCGCTGCTTTTTACGAGATAGGCTTTGGCTTCGTCTGAGATATCAAATTTAACCTCGCCCCTCACGCGCTCAAGCAGCTTTTCAAAATCCTCGCTCGCAAGCGGCTTAAACTCAAAGAGCATCGAGCGGCTGCGGATGCCAGAGCTTAGCGTGAAATATGGATTTTCGGTGCTGGCTCCGATGATGGCGGCGCGGTAGTTTTCCATCGGTATCAGCAGAGCTTCTTGCTGCGTTTTGCTTAGGCGGTGGATCTCGTCGATGAAAAATAGCGGCTTAGAAAGCGCATTTTCGTGGTTTTTTAGGATTTTGCGAAACTCCTCAATCTTGAGATTTCCGCCGTCAAATTCGTAAAAATCATACTCCATCGACCGTGCGACGACGCGAGCAAAGCTAGTCTTGCCGCAGCCTGCCGGCCCATAAAATATACTGTGCGGAATTTTTTTATTTTTGATAAATTTTTTAAAAACGCCCACCAGCTCGCGCTGTCCGCAGATCTCGTTTAGGCTCGTCGGACGAAATTTCAAGGCGAAATTTTGCAAATTTGCTCCTTTTAAATTTTAAGACATTATAGTCAAATTTTGCGCTAGTTGGCAATTTGCTTTAAGATTAGATTTAATTTTTCGACGTTTTGCTTGTTTTGTTCAAGAGAGCCTTTGAGGATTTCGAGGCTTTTAGGGGATAAATATTCAAGAAGTTCTATAATATCTCTATATTTATAGTTTAGTTCATCATCCCCATATAGCCGTTTTAGTATTTTATCATTTTGCCTTTTATCGTCGCTAAAAAAATCTTGCTCAAAGACCCCAAGCGCATCGGCGATAAAAGGAAGCATATCGGCTTTTATTTCTATATTTCCGTTTAGATAGGCATAGATGCTCGATTCTGTAGGTATTTCGCCCGTTCTTGAGGCTTTCATATCGAGGTTTATTAGACGTTTTGCGAGCTCTCTTTTACTGATATTTCTCTCTTGTAAAATTTCATTTATTCTTTGTACGACTTTCATAAAATTCTCTATTTTCCAGATTTTTATGATTATATGCATATAAATTATCTATAAAGAATAATTTAAGTATTGATAAACTATAATTTTAATATCTTGAAAAAGGAGAAAAAATGAAAAAGATACTTTTGATATCTTGTTTGTTTCTGGTTGGATGTAGCGGTAGTAGTGTAAAAGAAGCGCCTCTTAAGATGTCATATTCCACACAAGTTAACCGATTTTCAGGGGTGCGCTATTCTATAATTGAAATAACTTCGCTATCAAATGACTTGGTTATTAAAGACGTAAGACTCAATAAAGGCAACTGCGTTATTAGAAAGATGATGCTCACCAATGGCAAAATAGAAGAGCTGTTTCCTATGAAATTAACATATGGCAATAGCATAAAACGCACCGCGACTTGCAAAAAAATACTGGAAGCTGAAGTTGTTACCAATGATGGCAGTTGGACTTTTACTTGGAATTAAGGATATATTATGCTAAATACAAAAAACGTAAATATAGTTTGTCTATGTGGCAAACTACTTGAAAACAGAAATATATCAAAAAATACTTCCGCTTCTTTTACCAAAAAATGTGACTGCTGCAAGAAAAATATTTTTATACAAATAAAAAATAGTGAAGTCTTTGTAAGTTATAAATAATAAAACTTAGAGGCGATTTCTCGCCTCTAACATAAATTTAAAACGTCTTTTCAAAATCTACGTAGAAATTTCTACCTTTGCCCACTCTAGAAGTATCTTTTAGGCCGTTAGCGTAAATGTATTCTTTATTAAAGATATTATTCACGCCGAAGCTAATTTTTAGCCCCTTGTTTAGCAGATAGCTGTCGAAATTTTTCGGCTCCCATCGGCCTTTAAAATTTACGATAGTAAAGGTTTCGTCTACGTATTCGTATTTTTGACCTCGCACGACGTAGTATTTCTCGTCGTTGTTAGGCCTAAACCAATGCATCATATCGCCGCCCAGACTAAGCCCCCACGGCTCGTATCTATACATCGCGCCCAAAGTTAGCTTATCGGCGTAGACGGTGAGTATCTTTTTGGTCGCCTTGTCGTAGATTTTCGTATGGTCGTATCCGAGCGAGAATGTAAGGTTGTTTATCGCGTATTTGGACTCGATTTCGATGCCGCGGCGTTTTGCGTTATCAACGTTTTCGTACATACCGTAGCGTCTGCCCGGCGCTTCGGCGTCAAACGGTGGGTTGCCCTTGTCCGGTCTTGCTTTTAAATTTATCATATCTTTGATGTTGCCGTCGTAGTAGGTAGCCTTAAAATACAGCTCGTCGTCGCCCAAAAGCCCCTGCTTGTCGATAGAAAAGCCTACTTCGTACTCTTTTGCGATTTCAGGTTTTAGGTCGGGATTTGGTATGTACCAGTAGTGCGGATTTAACGGGCCGGCCGATGACGTCTCGTTTGGCGTCGGTCCTCTAAATGTCTCTGCGTAGCCTACGAGTAAATTTATGCCGTCAAAAACCTCGTACGCAAGGCCAAGTTTCGGAGAAAATCTAGACTCGGAGTATGAGCTACGATCGCCGTTTTTGACTCCGCGTTTAAATTTATCGAATCTACCGCCCAGAGTAAACTCGAATCTACCTACGCTAAATACGTCTTGCGCGTAGATGCCGAGGTCTTTGTAAAAATTCGGAAATGAGCCAAAGTCGCTAAGCGCGCCGTTGTACCAAAATATCGCATCCTCTTTTCTATGCTCGTAGTCGATACCGGTAACTAGCCTGTGCTCTAGCACGCCGGTGTCAAAGAGGCTTTCGTTTTTGAGCCTAACGCCCCATCTGTCGTCTTTGTTTTTGTAGTCGATATAGACTGGATTGCCTCTGCTAAAGCCCGTTCTGATCCTATGATTTAGAGCTTTTGCGTTGTAGTACTGAGCGGAGAAATTTATCCATCTATTATTAAGCGGAGTATATTTGTATATCAGGCTATAGTCTCGCTGTTTTAGCCGTCCCGAGGTAGGCAGCTGCGCATCCTCGCTCCAGAAAAGCGACTGCCAAGGCGAGGAGGAGAATTTTTCGTGGTAGTTAAATACGCTAGCCTCCAGGGCATGCTCGTCGGTTATCGCCCACTCGGTTTTGGCAAAGACAGTGTTTACCTGCTCGTCGTTTTCCGCGTATTTCACGCCCGAGCGCTTGCCGTCTCTAGCCATCTTTATCTTGCCAAAGTCCGCGTGCTTGCCGTAGAGTAAAATGCCGAAATTTTCCGTCGGCTTAGCTGCGATGGCGGCTCGATTTGAGTTCATGTGGTTGCTCTCCTGGCGGTGGCCGATCGTGACGCCGTAGTCGCTGCCCGGGTTTATAAAGTCGCTCACGTCTTTGGTTATCATACTAACGATACCGCCAACCGCACCGCTGCCGTGTAGCACGGAGCTAGCGCCCTTTACGACCTCGACGCGTTTTAGCAAGTCGTTATCCACGCGAAAGGTTGAAATTTGATTAGAAAAAAGCGAAGGCGAGCGCTTAATACCGTCTTGTTCGATGATGACGCGTGCTTCGCTTTGGTAGCCGAATCCGCGGATGTTGTAGTACTGGCCGACTTGTCTACCGTGGTCGTTGCCGAGCATCACACCCGGCACCAAGCCGATAGCGTCGATAACGGACGGCGATTTAACTAAGTCGTTTTGATTTAGGACGCTGACTTGGCCCGCGTATTTAGCGACGTCGGTTTCGCTCCTGTTTGCCGTGACGGAGACCATATCAAGCTTCACTGATCCGGTCACGTTGCTATCGGCGCGCTTAAATTTGCTGTCTGAACTACTCATCTGCGCGAGAGCCGAGGCTGCACTCAGTAAAACTGCAGCCGCGATAATGCTAAATTTACCCATGACATCCCCTTTATATTAAGAAATTGATAATAGGTATAATTTTATATATTTTTCATTTAAATTAAGTTTTATTTTTAACTAATTTTTTAAATTTAAGTGTTAAAAAAAGGAATAAAGTGGTATAATTACCCCCTATTTTATCCAAGGAGAACATATGAAAAAGTCATTGTTAGTAGTTGCCGCTTTGGGCGTTATGGGCGTATCTGCCGCAGCAGCAGAGCTTTCGCCTACTTGCGAGGAGTATTTTAAACTAGTAGACGAGTTCGTAGAGAAGGCAAAGGACAACCCTCAAATGGCAGCTATGAAACCTACTTATGAGAGCCAAAAAGCTCAGTTTGCTCAGCTACCGAAAGACTCTCAAGAGGCCGCTTGCAAACCTGCCCTTGAACAAATGAAGCAAGTTATAGCTACGCTACCTAAATAATTTTTATCCCTCCGCTTGGAGGGATTTTTCGTCTTTTTCAAATTCTTCGTTGCTATCCAAATTTTAGTAGATTAATCAAATTTGACGTTGCGAGAACGTCTAAAACTTAAATTTAATCCCGAATAATCTTTGCCTTTGCCGTTATGCTCGCGATCTTTAGCTCGTAGATATTTGTCGCCTTTAGCCCGTGAGCCGCCGCGACGTCAAAGGTTCGCATGTAGTTTGGCGTGTATTTTTCGCTAAGTAGCCGTAGCGCATGCAGTC
Source organism: Campylobacter showae CSUNSWCD (assembly GCF_000313615.1). NCBI lineage: Bacteria > Pseudomonadati > Campylobacterota > Epsilonproteobacteria > Campylobacterales > Campylobacteraceae > Campylobacter > Campylobacter showae. Next base: position 25,341 of record NZ_AMZQ01000007.1, read on the forward strand.
TCGCCGCCTCGTCAGTCACGGTATAGGCCTTGGTTACGGCGACGGCGGATTTGTATTCGGTCGTAAAGACCTTCGCGCCAAGCGCCTTGCCGTCGTCCTTGATCGCGTCTAGCTGCTCATCCGTCAAAACCGGCACCTGCGCGTAGCTCACGCAAACTAATGTCACGCTCTTGCCGTCTTTTAGTAGCCTTGCCTTAGAACCTGCAGGAGCGCCGTGCAAAAATACGCTCTCGTCCTCGCGCACGACCGAGATCGGCACGCTAAAAATCTCGCCCGCCTCACCAATGCAAGAGATCGTGACGTATTCGCACGCATCGATGATCGCAAGCCCCTCCTGCGCGCTTAATTCTCTATCTTTTCGTCTCATTTTCCGCCTTTAAATTTTTGAAAATTATAAAATTTTAACCCTAAAAAAGTGTATAATTTCGCAAATTTTAAAGGACGACGATGAGAAAAATATTAATATTTTGCGCTCTGGGCGCACTGGCTTTAGGCGCTCAAAACGCGTGCGAGGAGTACGTAAAGCAAAGCAAAATTTACCTAAACGAGCTTTACGAAACAAAATCCAAGCAGCTAAAAGACGATCCACAAGCGTTTAGGCTCTTTGAGCTTAAATTTAGCGAGCTGCAAAAAGCTCAGGAGGGCCAAGCGGCGCTAATCATACAAAGCGGCGATGAGAAATTTTGCGAGCGCGAATCTGCAAAGATAAAATCCATGTTAGATGAAATGAGAGCAGAAAAGGCGCAAAAGTAGGCCTGTTTTATAGAGAAATTTGAGTCGCTTTTGCCGAGTAGAGCCAAAAGCTCTACAATCAAATTTGAGACCCGCCCTAACCTGATAAGCTTTTGAATGCAAATTTGACGTAGCCTGGCGCAATTAAAACCACATGCTTACCAAATTTTGCAAACTCGCTTTAGCCAAATCGTAAAAGCTCGTTTTGTCACGGCTGCATAAAAGCACACTAACTAGCGTTATTTAAATCCCAATCTATCGGCGCTTTGCCGTGCTCGGCGAGATACAAATTTGCCTTTGAAAAGTGCCTGCAACCAAAAAACGCGCCGCGCGCTAACGGACTTGGATGCGCTGCCGTTAGTACAAGGTGTTTGTTAGCGTCGATGAGAGGGATTTTGGCCTTAGCCGGGTTGCCCCATAGCATAAAAACGACGTTCTGGGCGCGTTCGCTAAGCTTCCTGATCGCAGCATCCGTAAACTCCTGCCAGCCGAAATTTGAGTGCGAGTTAGCCTGCCCCGCACTAACGCTTAGCGTCGCATTTAGCAGCAGTACGCCCTGCTTCGCCCAGTAGCTCAGATCGCCTGAGTTTGGCTCCGCGATGCCCAGATCGTCGCGGATTTCTTTGTAGATGTTGGCGAGGCTCGGCGGGACTTTGACGCCGCGCGGCACGGAGAAGCTTAGCCCCATCGCCTGCCCCGCGCCGTGATATGGGTCTTGACCCAGGATCACGACCTTGACGGCATTAAACGGCGTGAGATTAAAAGCGTTAAATATCAGCGCATTTGGCGGATATACCTCGCCAGCGGCCTTTGCGCGCAAGAAATTTTCCTTTATGCGAGCGAAATTTTCGCTTAAAAATTCCTCTTTTAGCGCCTCTTTCCAGCCTGCTTCGATTTGGATTTTATCGATCTGCATGATTTTTCCTTTGTAAATTTGCTCTTTTTCTTTATATTCATTTTAAGGCAAATTTACGAAATGATAGCCAAAAATATTTAAATTTAAGCGGCTCAAGATGCGGTCAAATTTAGACGCATTTAGCTTGTTAAATTTCAAAAAGTGCAGGGTGGTTTTAAAATTTGCTGTATAATTTAAACCAAATCTTAAATAAAGGAACAACGATGTCCGAGCAAATTTTCGAGAAACTAAAAGAGCTGCTAAGTACGCAAAATGCGGACTTTTGCACCGTATCTCACGCGAGCGCAAAAACATCGGCCGAGGTCGCCGTGGCGCGCGGCACGGAGCTAGGGCAGGGGGCTAAGGCGCTCGTTTGTGTCGTAAAAGGCAGCGGCGCCAAACGATACGTTTTGGCCGTATTGCCGGCGGATTACAAGGCTGATTTGCAGCTCATCGCACACGCACTGGGCGGCACTAGAGCAAGTCTAGCAAGCCCCGATGAGGTCATGCGACTCACTGACTGCGTCTTTGGCAGCGTTCCGCCGTTTAGCTTTCACGAGGAGCTAGAGCTGATCGCCGATCCGAGCCTATTTACCCGCTACGCCGAGCTTGCCTTTAACGCAGGCTTGCTAGATCATTCTATCATTTTAAACACGAAAGACTATGATCGTATCACACAGCCAAGATTGGTCAAATTTGCGATAATGGAGTGAGAAATTTAGTTAAAAAGGATGAAATTTGATCGAAAAAATACAGCAAACAACGATAACTAAAGATAATTTTTTGGGTATAAATTTGGACAAAATACTCAAAGACGCAAAATATTTTGACGCTTACAGTTTTAAATTTGCGGACTTGTGCGAAGAAAATTTTAGAAATGGAAATTTAAAAGCGAGTAAGGTATTTTATTTATAAGAAATGCTTGCTCTATGGCCTTAAAGCCCGGAAGGCTAAACGAACCGTACGAAGCTGGATGTATCGCAGGCGATTGCAGATCGGCGATATTAGAGGATTTAGCCGAGCAGGATTTGAATTTTTCGAGAGTATTTTGGATGAAATGACCGATTGCAGATTAAAATCAAAGATCGCCGATATTTTATGGATTTTAAAAATTCCCAAAATATAAAATTTTTAGAGATCGCCGTAAATGAATACTCGAAAATATCTCTAGAGCCAAAGTCGCTAAATCAATTTAAGATAGATGCGTTTGAAAGGGCTATCAGGCTATCTCGACTATCCAAAATCACAAAAAATCAATACGCCGAAATATCGAATAAATTTTAGAATGTTTTAATAAAGTAGAGCCGACCGATCAATACTACTGCTTAAGGATGTCGTATTTATTGGATATTGTCAAGCTAGACAAAAAATTGCAATCAAGCGTAGCTGAAAAATTAGAAAATTTTGCCGATTCATTTGCTAAAGAGGAAGAATTTATTGCAGCGATTAGATACTATCAAGAGTCGCAAAAATGGTATAAGAAGCTCAAAAATAGCCATAAAATAGCCGAAACTGCACTCAAAATAGCCAATATCTTAATAGAAAAAGCAAAAGAAAGCAACGCTATATCGTCAAAAATAGATCTAGAGCAAGCACTAAAAGAGCTTAGAAGCATTCCTGCAAAAGATAGAAATGAGCTCGAAATCGATCAAAAAATAGACGAGATACGCAAGCTGATGGGGCAAAATAACTAAGATATTATAAGCGAAATGAGCTTGATTGCTACCGAGAATATCGATATTTCACTATCAAAATAATGCAAAGCTAGCGGTAAAAGGCAAGCGATTATCTGAAGCGGTATTATGCCTAGCTAATATCACGACAGCCCCGCTTTATGAAGGTACCAAAAAGTCATCCGAAAATCTTTTAAAGAAGTCTCTGCTTTCAAATTTTGTTACTCAAATTTACGTAGATACCGATGGAAGAAAACTACAACAAATAATAACAAAAGATGATCGATTAAAACATGAAATGTACCAGCAATACCATATACAACGTCAAGTTGGCGGTAGACGGCAGTATACTGCCCGCATTTTTGCAAATTTTAAAGAAGCATAGAGTGTCTATGCGCTTCATTTATGATATTTGCAGAAATTCTAGCGCGGTTCCGGCTGGCAGGGCAGATATCTGGGCGCAAGGTTTATATTACGTTTTTGATAGAGATTTTTTGGTTTCAAGTCATTTGCTGATACCTCAAATAGAGCATTTGACGAGAATTTTACTACAACAAGAAAAAATCCCTACGACTACTATCGATGAAAACGGCGTAGAATCTGAAAAAAGCATAAACTCGCTTTTACAAGAACCAAAAATATATAAATTACTCGGGAGAGATTTGACGGAAGAGTTAAAATTTTTACTAACGGAGCCGATGGGGTTAAACTACAGAAATAAAATATGTCACGGACTGGTCAGTGAATCCCCAAACTATGCCGATATTTATATTTGGTGGCTTTGCCTTAGGCTAACGGTTAATAACTGCGTTTCATTTGAGAACGCTTGCTAGATTTTATTACATTAGCTTACAAATAAAATATGCAATAAAGTCAAAAAAAATTACTAAAATTTAAAAAATACAACTAAAATTTGGAGATACTAATATATTAGGAGTTAATACAATAATTAGATAATGGCCGGGAGATAGGGATTCGAACCCCAGGAGGCTTTCACACCTCAACGGTTTTCAAGACCGCCGCTTTCGACCGCTCAGCCATCTCCCGTAAAAATATTTTGGCTAATTATAGCCAAATTTATTCGGTTTTTTCCTTAACGTAGGAAGCACCTTTGTTGACTTTTTCCTTTGACCATTCAACGGCGTTATTTGTGTCCTCTTTGGCTCCGCGCCAAGTATTTGAACAGCCGACCATAAACAAAGCAGCAGATAATAGCACTAGTAAATAACGCATTTTCTCTCCTTATAATTTTTGGAGGCGACACCCGGATTCGAACCGGGGATCAAAGCTTTGCAGGCTCATGCCTTACCACTTGGCTATGTCGCCTAAAAGTCAATGGTGCCCGAAACCGGACTTGAACCGGTACGGTAAAAAATACCGAGGGATTTTAAGTCCCTTGCGTCTACCATTCCGCCACCCGGGCAAAAATTCCCTAAATTTAAAACCGATGGAGCGGGAAACGAGATTCGAACTCGCGACCCCAACCTTGGCAAGGTTGTGCTCTACCCCTGAGCTATTCCCGCATTTTTGTTTGAGAAATGAGATTTTAGCTGATTTTTGCTTAAAATTTTATTTTATTTCGTCAAATTTCAAAATTTCGTAAGATAAAAATGATATAATTCCAAAATCTTTCCGACGATTGGGGTTATAGCTCAGCTGGGAGAGCGCTTGAATGGCATTCAAGAGGTCGGCGGTTCGATCCCGCTTAACTCCACCAACTTTTAAATTTCTCCCCAAATTTTGCTTCATCAAAAAATTTTGATTAATTTATATTTTATAGTTAATATCGCAATCCTTGAAAATAGTATTTTAAGCTTGCTTGTGTTAGTATCGGCAAAATTTAGTACGGGAAAAAGATGCAAGATTACTCCGTTTTAGACGTTTTATCCAACAAAAAAGTCCTTTGTTTAGAGGATGAACCATATATATTAAAAAATATGATCGACTCCCTCGAGCTGTTTTTTGCCGAAGTAAAAGGTGTAAGCGACGGCATCGAGGCGCTAGATGAAGCTATGAGCGGCTCATACGACGCCCTCGTCCTAGACGTCAGCGTCCCGCACATGGACGGTTTAGAGGTAGCTAAAAAGATCCGCTCTGCAAATCGCAAAATCCCTATCGTCATCATCTCAAGCCACACCGAGCAGGAGTATTTGTGGCGCGCAGTCGAGCTAAAGATCACGAGGTATCTATCAAAGCCCTACGATAAAGATACGTTTATAAAGGCGCTAGAAGACGTCGCGATGGAGCTCATCGACCATACGCCGATGTTTAGTATTAATAGCGAGCTCAAATACGACTTTAGTAAAAAAATCATATATATAAAGGAAGAGGCCTGTCGCCTCTCCAAAAGCGAAAGCAAGCTTTTGGAGTATTTTTTAAACAACAAAAATCAAACGATCACTTACGAGCAGCTGTTTGACTACATGTGGGAATTTGAACAACCGACCAAAGAGGCCATCAAAACCATCGTAAAAGAGCTGCGCCGCAAGATCGGCAAGGACACGATCAGAAATTTATACGGTGTAGGATATCTATGTGAAGTCCAAATTTAAATTTATCGTCCTGCTGCTCGTCGTTTTGTACGGCGCCATTACCGTTTTGGTTTTTAACTTTTACCGCGACCTTGCGCTAAAAGACGCCAAGCAGGAGGCCGTTTACGTGCTAGATGCGATGAATGGCATACGCGACTACATCTCTACCGTCCAGCGCCCGCTCATAGATGAGTTAAAAGATCACGGCGTCATAGACAAAGACCTTTTTGACCCCAGACTTATGTCCTCATCCTATATAGCTCGTCAAATTTACAAAATCCAGCTCACTAAAAAAAACATAAACTACGACTACAGGCTAACGGCGACGAATCCGCTAAATCCCGAACACGAAGGCACAGAATTTGAAAATGAAATTTTAGAAGGGTTTAAGGAGGGCAAATACGAGGTCTACTCTGACGTAATCAAAGACCAAAACGCCTCGTACTTTTTCGTCGGCCTTCCTATCAAAAACTCCCACCCGTCCTGCGTCGAGTGCCACAACATAAACAGCGCGCCTAAAAAAATGCTCGAACAATACGGAAATTTAAATAATTTCGAGGGCAAGGTCGGCGACACGATAGCGATGGTGAGCTTTAAAATCCCGGTAAAAAGCATTTTGCTCTATCATAAACAGGAGTTTATCGTTAGCGGCGTGGCGATCACGGCGATCTTTGCGGCGTTTTTATTTTTTGTTTATAAAATCCACAAAAGCAACGAAAAAACCAAGTTGCAAAACGAGCTTTTGATGATAAATCAAAGTCGCCTGGCCTCGATAGGTGAAATGATCGGAAATATCTCGCACCAGTGGCGCCAGCCTCTAGCCCAGATCAGCTCGACTCTGGTAAATTTGGAACTTTACTCCGAGCGAGGCAAGCTAAGCGAGCAGAGGCTAAAAGAGGCCATCGAGGAGGCAAACGAGCAGGTCAAATTTATGTCTGACACCATCGAGGACTTTAAAAATTTCTTTAATCCAAATATGCCAAAGAGCGAATTTGACGCAAAGCAGGCCATAGAGCAGGCTTGTAAAATTTTAAACGCGACACTCAAAAAACACGTCATAGACGTAAAAGTCGAGATAAAAGAAAATTTTACACTTTACGGCAACATAAACGAACTTATTCAAATTTTAATTAACATTATAAATAATGCCAAAGAAGCATTTTTAAATCTGCCGCAAGAGCGGGCGCAAGCAAACAGATGGCAAATTTTAATAACCGCCCTTTTGCAAAACGGCGAGCGCGCGATCACGCTCGAAAATAACGCCGGCAATATAGATAAAGCCGCGATAAATAAGATTTTCAAGCCGCATTTTACTACGAAAAAGTCGGGTAGTGGGCTTGGACTATATATGAGCAAGGTAATAGCCGAAAAAAATAACGCCCGAATTTACGCGCAAAATATAAATAATGGCGTAGTATTTACTATTAAATTTAAAAATTCATAATTTATTAAATTTCCCCTTTTTTCGCCCCCTTTTTACGATAGCATTATCAGTATGAAATCTTTTTGATTTTAGATCCAAAATTTATAAGGAGGGCGCAATGAGGAATTTAAGTAAAACCTTATTAGGTTTGCTTATGGGCGTTAGCGTCTTCGCATCGCAAGCCTGTTGCGAAGAACACAACATGCAGATGTCTCAACAAGCGCGAGACGTCATAGCAAACCCAAAAGGTACGCTTCAAAGTAGAGGCGTAATATCCTTGCAAGACTACATCGTAGAAGAGCAAGAGATGTATGAGTGGCTGTTTAAAAACCACCCGATTTTCACAAAATACGGCGGTAAAACAGTCGGTAAACTAGATGTTCACGACCGTGGACTTGAGTGGCTTGCCGAAGGTCACGGCTTTGACATGTCAAAAGCTAGTAAAAGAGACGGCGGTAAAGGCTACAGCTCTATGATGTATAGGATACCTGCTGGTTCGTCTTTGCAGTTTCCTAACAAATTCATAGGATCCGAAAAGTGCGGCGAGTGCCACCCTGCACAGTACGAAGTATGGAGCAGATCGCGCCACGCCACTACTATCCGCTTCCCTGGCGAGCACCCTGAGGTTAACAACAACCTAACTGATCCGGTATTTAGCCCAGATACCGCGTCCATCTTGCCTCAAGGCATTACTCCAGATGTTATTTACGCAACAGTAGGACACCTAAGAACCAAATTCGGCTACGTAGATGCATGGCTTCTACGCGGAACCTATCACGTAGAGGGCGGCTTACTACGAGATGGCACCGGTCAAGTCGTAGCCGGCGGTAACCAGTTCCAAAGAACTTGGGCGTTAAATTTAACTCCTGAAACAGTTAAGAAAATCAAAGATTTTGTTCCTGATTTCCCAGAAACTCTAGCCGACTACGGCGATAACGGCGGATACGTCAGAGGTCTAGCCTCATACGCGGCTAAATACAAAAAGTCAATGTTCTTCCAAGCAAACGGCTCTTACTGCGAAGTTTGCCACCCGTTCAAATTTGACTTTAAAACCAAGAAAGAGTTCTATGCGGCTCTTGGTAATGCCAAAGAGCTTCAAAAACACACTATCTCTAAAGGCGTAAGCTGTGAGGAGTGTCACGGAGCCGGCGGTCACCTTGACGGAGCTACAAACTTTAGAACTTCAAACTGCGAACGCTGTCATCAAAGATTTAACTATAGCCTAGACCTAGCTCGCGCTAATCCTCTAAATCAAGGCAAGCTTGACCTATCTCTAAGCTCTAAATTTAAATCAATGGGACCAGGATGCGGATCTGAGGGTTCACAATCATACTTTACCGCTCACTACGATAAAGGTATGCGCTGCACCACTTGCCACGATCCTCACGATAACACAGGTCCGGTTGTAGGCGATAAGACTATCAAGGGCGTAAACTATAACTCAGAGCAAGGCTACCTAAGTGCGCTTTACACCAAACCAAAAATCAGAAAAGATTGTCAAGATTGCCACAAAGAGCAAGCATATATCGCTTCTAGAGCCGATACGCACAAAGATAACACTTGCGCATCTTGCCACATGCCATTCATGATGAGCTGCGAGAACTTCTACGCTATCCAGTTCCAAGACAACGCTGGATTTGATACTCAAAGAAGATCTCACATCTGGAAGATTGACGTAGATCCTGCTAGAAAATCTCTAGTTGCGGGCGACGCGGCTAAAGGACCAAGAGACGCTAAAGATTGGCACTTCCAAAGAGATAAAAACGGACACAACTTCGTTGACCTTATGTGGGCGTGCGCTAGAACATCTTGGGCCGATAAAGATATGCAAGATACTAAAGGCTGCCACAGCCCGGTACTATCTGAGCTAAAACCTACCCTACACTTCAAGAACCAAAAACAGGTTTACGACGAAGTAATGGGATGGCAAACTCCTGTTAAAAACGACTTCTCTCAAGTCAAAATCGGTATCGAGGGACTTTATGCTATCTTAGAAACTAAGAAACTAAGCCCTAGCGATAAGACAAGAGTTTATGAGCTAATCGAAAAGGCGCAAGACACAGTTGACTTGCTACAAAAAGACGGCTCATGGGGTATGCACGGCTTTAAATATACAAAACAAAGACTCGACGCTTCTAAAGAGTACATCAAAGAAGCCCAAAGAATCATAAACAACAATTTATGATGCGATTACGGACGCCGCAAAAGCGCGGCGTCCAAATTTTAATAAGGTAAATTTATGCGTTTTAAACTTAGCAAAAACCCGATTTTAGCTCTTTGCCTAACGGCCGGTTGCGTCTTGTGCGCTAGTGCGGCGGATAAAGAGGCGATGACGCAAGAGCAAAAAGAATCATACAGCATCGGAATCTCAACCGGAACATATATCTCCGCACAACTAAAAAAACAAGAAAGCCTAGGCGTTAAATTTGACAGCAAGTCCATTTTAGACGGCTTTGCAGACGCCTTTAAAAAAGAACAAAAACTAACGGACGAAGAAATAATCTCCCTACTCAATCAGAGAGACGAAAAATTAAATAAGCTAACCCAAGACGCGCTAAAAAAAGCGCTTGAAAAAAATTTAAAAGAGGGCGAAGAATTTATGGCGAAAAACGCCAAAAACAAAAAGGTCAAAACGACTAAATCAGGGCTTCAGTACGAAGTCATAGCTGTCGGCGACGGCGATAAGCCAAGACCTGAGAGCGTAGTCGCGCTAAACTATAAAGCTTACCTCATAAACGGCAAAGTTTTTGACGAAACGTACTCTAGAAACGAGCCTGCGATCCTTTCTATGGTAAATTTAATAGACGGCCTACAAGAAGGCCTCATGATGATGAACGGCAACTCAAAATATAAATTCGTCATCCCGTCTCACCTAGCTTACGGAGACGAGGGCGCAGACGAGATACCGGGCGGCTCGACGCTGATTTTTGAAGTCGAGCTAGTAAAGGCGCTAAAACCTGGCGAGCTAGCCGGCGCAGCCAAAAAACTAAGCGAAACTCAGCCGCAAAATTTCCATGGCGCACATAGCCACGGAAGTAGCGTTGGTAGATAAATTTAGGATATTTAATCCACACGGATGGAGAAGAATATGAAAGAGCAAAATACAAGAAGGATGTTTTTTAAATTCCTTGCTTCAGGCGCGGCGGTTGCGGGAGCGACTAGCGTACTGGGCAAGAGTATAAATTTAGACGCCCAAACGGAAAACGGCAAAAAGCCGCACTACGGCATGATCTTTGATCAGAACAAATGCGTCGGCTGCACCGACTGCGAGGTCGCCTGTAAAAAGGTAAATTTGGTCCCAAAAGGCCAGATGAGGCTTTTTATCCAGGACAAAACCGATCCGCTAAATTTGAAAGAAAAGCGCTATGTTAGAGTATCTTGTCAGCAGTGCGAGGACGCGCCGTGCGTGACCGTATGCCCGACAAAAGCCTGCCACAAGGACGAAAAAACCGGCATCACGACGATGAATACCGACGACTGCATCGCCTGTAAATACTGCATCGTAGCCTGTCCTTACGACGTGCGCTTTATAAATCACGAAACAAGAGCCGCAGAGAGCTGCAACTTCTGCTTGGATACGAATTTAAAAGACGGTCACGAGCCAGCCTGCATCGAGGCGTGCAGATACGAGGCGATCGTATTTGGCGATCTAAACGACGAAAACTCGCACATCAGCCAGCTACTTCGCGTAAAAGACAGCCTGCGTATGCATCCTGAGTGCGGCACGAAGCCGAGCCTGCGCTATATTCCTGCGGTTAAATTGGGGGTGTGATATGAATGGAGCTATAAATTTCACTGCGACCTTCTCGCACGGCGTAGAGTGGGGCTGGCCGATAGCGGTTTATCTTTTGCTAGCGGGCATGAGCGGCGGCGCTTTGATCGTCGCGATCCTCGTCAAATTTTACAAAAAACAGACCGAAAGCACGCCGCTCTTTAAGGCTGCGTCGCTACTATCTTTCGTCACGATTTTACTCGGTATGGTCTGCCTGGTAGCCGACTTAGAGCGGCCGCTACTTTTCTGGAAAATTTTGATTAATTACAACTTCACCTCGGTTATGTCCGTGGGCGTTGCGGCGCTTTGCGTCTATATTCCGCTTAGCTTTGTGGCTTGCCTTTATGCGTTTGAAGATTGCCTAAGAGAGTTTTTGACGCGCAATCTTAGCTTTTTAAAAGGTCTTTTCACGCTCGTAATGAAAATTTTAAACGCGCTTCGACCGCTACTTCTTGCGCTTACGCTTGTTTTTGCGGTTGCGATCTGCGCATATACGGGCTTTTTGATCTCAGTTTTAGTTAGATTTCCTATCCTTAATACCGCCGTTTTACCTGCGCTTTTCGTGGCGTCTGGCTTATCGGCAGGCATCGCAGGCTCAAGCCTCATAGCCGCGCTTTTCTTTAAAGCAGACCCGCACGGCGGCGATCTTAAAATTTTACACGCGGTCGAGTGGCCGGTTTTAGCGATGGAAATTTTACTAATCGGCATGATTTTCGTTTCGCTAATCACTGGCAGCGACGTACAAAAAGCTGCAAGCGTTGCCTTTAGCGAGGGCGTTTACGCTCAGCTATTTTGGCTCGGCGTCGTGGGCGTAGGATTTTGCGTACCGCTGGTTTTAAATTTCGCACTGGGCAAAAAGATCGCTCACACCGCGTTTGCGTTCTATGTCAGCGCGCTTGCCAGCATGGTCGGAGTATTACTTCTTAGAATGTTTATACTATACGCAGGGCAAACTTACGATATAATAATGTAAAAACTCGGAGAGGCGATTTTGGGCGTAAATTTATTTAGATTTTTAACTTCTTACAAATTTGCGCTCTGCCTCCTCTTTATCCTAGCCGCAGGCGCTGGCGTCGCGACCTTTTTAGAGAGCATCTACGACACTCAAACGGCTAAAATTTTAGTCTATGAGGCGCGCTGGTATGAGTGCGTCATGAGCGCGCTTGCGCTTTGCTTGCTCGGCATAATCATAAAAACCAAAATGTGGCGCCGATTTGGCTCCTTCGTACTTCACGTTGCATTTATCGTTATCTTTATCGGCGCGGCGCTGACGCGTTATCTGGGCGCTGAGGGCGTACTGCACGTAAGAGCGGGCGAGAGCGGAAACGAGATGGTGAGCGTAAAACCGTTTTTACAAATACGCACCAAAGACGCATTTTTCGAGTATCCGCTAAATTTAACCCAAATCGGCGATAATAACTTTAGCTTCACGCAAAGTATAAATTCCAAAAACTTCACCGTCAAATTTGACTCCTATAAACCAGCACCCAAAGGCGAGCGCGGTACTCTCGTAGTAAAAGCTGGCTTTGAGGGGCAGCGCGAACAAACAGCCAAAATCCACGGCGGCGTAGGCTGGCTAGGCGAGCCTAGTATGCTAAATTTTGACGGCGAGGAGATAATGCTAAGCTGGGGCTCAAAACTAGTTAGCTTGCCGTTTTCGATAAAGCTTATTAAATTTGAGCTCGAACGCTACCCAGGCTCGCAAAGCCCGTCCTCATACTCTAGCGAAGTAGAGGCGCTTTCGGACGCTGGCGAGATTTTAACGAGATATAAAATTTACATGAATCATCCGCTAAATTTGCAAGGCTTTAAGCTATTTCAGTCCTCCTATGACGCGGACGAGCAAGGCACGGTGCTAGAGGTTAATCGCGATCCGGGCAAAATTCCGACCTACATCGGATATTTCTTGCTTTGCGTCGGAGTCATCGGCAACTTTTTTACTAAAAACAGCCGATTTTTAAAGCTCATAAATTTTATCAAAAATAGTCGCTTTTCTCTCGTCGCAGCATTTATCGCGCTTGGTTTTTTAAATTTTAACGCAAACGCGGCCGAGCAAAACGAGAGCGAGATTTTAAAAACTTTCGCCGCAAACACCGCCGCTCACGCTAACGGCGAATTTGCAAAGCTTCTCGTGCAAGACTACGCGGGCAGGATAAAGCCGCTTAGCACGGAAGCGGGCGAAATCGTAAATAAAATCTCCGGCACAGACTCGCTTTACGGTCTAAGCGCCGAACAAATCATTCTCGGAATGAATCTAAATCCCGCACTCTGGCAAGAGATAAAAATCGTCAAAATAAAAAACGGCGAAATAAAAAAGATGTTAAATTTGAGCGGAGATTACGCGAGTTTCAGAGATGCGTTTGACTCAAACGGCGAGTATAAGCTAGCCGCGCAGGTCGAAGCCGCGAACGAAAAACCTCTATCAAAACGAGGCACGCTCGATAACGACCTCATCAAATTTGACGAGCGGCTAAACATCGCGTATCTCACGTTTAAGGGCACGTTTTTTAAATTTATCCCGGTAGCAAACGACCCGCAACACGCGTGGCTCTCGCCAAACGACGCCTTTGGCGATGAACGAGTCGATACCAACGCAAAAAGTATACTAAACGACTATATAACAGGCCTACAAGAAGGCATCGATAGCAATGACTGGAGTAGGGCCGACTCCGCGCTAGCTGCGCTAAGAAACTATCAGCGCACGGCTTCGGCGGAAATTTTACCTAGCGTTAGCAGGGTCGATGCCGAGGTATTTTATAACCGCGCTTCGGTGTTTAAAAAACTGGTTTATTTCTACTGGATTTTGGGCTTTGCCGCGCTTTTACTAGGGCTTGCTTCGGTGTTTTTATCAAAACGGATTTTACCGATTGAGCGAACTATTTTAGCGGCGTTTGCGCTGGGATTTGCCCTGCATACGGCGGCTTTAGCTCTACGATGGTACGTCTCAGGACACGCGCCTTGGAGCGATAGCTACGAATCGATGATCTATATCGGCTGGTCAGGAGCTCTAGCGGGGATGATATTTTTTAGGCGTTCGTTGCTTGCGCTTGCGGCGGCGGCGCTGCTAGCTGGCATCGTGATGCTAGTAGCTCACATGAGCTTCGTAAATCCGCAGATAACAAATTTAGTCCCGGTACTAAAGTCGTATTGGCTCAGTATCCATGTCTCGGTTATCACTGCTAGCTACGGATTTTTAGGCCTTGGCTGCGTGCTGGGTCTTATCGCGCTAGGACTCATGGCGTTTAAAAATAAATCCAACGAGGCGAGACTAAACGAGCAGATCAGATATATCGCAGCGATAAATGAAGCAAGTCTAATCATTGGTCTTTGCTTGCTAACGCTTGGAAATTTCTTCGGCGGGATTTGGGCGAACGAGAGCTGGGGGCGCTACTGGGGCTGGGATAGCAAGGAGACGTGGTCGTACGTCTCGATCCTAGTTTACGCGATCGCGCTGCATCTGCGCTTTATACCGAAGCTAAATTCGCTCTACGTATTTTTGATCACATCGGTGTTTTCTTATGCCTCGATAGCGATGACTTATTTTGGCGTAAATTTTTATCTAACGGGCATGCACTCTTACGCCAGCGGAGATTTGCCGCCGGTGCACATTAGCGTCTATATCGCGCTTGGATGCATGCTTTTGATAACAGCGCTAGCATTTAGAGGGCGCGACGTAAAAACGATTTAAAAGGAGAAAAAAATGTATAAAAAACTACTACTGGCGGCGGTTTTATGCGCTAGCGCAAACGCGGGCTTTATCCAGGAGGGCATGCAAGCTCAGCAAAGCGGCGACCATAAAAAGCTGATAGAAATCTACGAGAAAGCCTGCCACGAGGAAAACAAGGCTTCGGGCTGCTACAACCTTGCAGTGGTGTATTTTGAAGGCACGGGCGGCGTGGAGAAAAATTACGAAAAGGCGATAAATTTATACCAAAAAGCTTGCAATGCCAAATTTGCGCTTGCCTGCAACAACCTAGGCTACATCTACGAAAGCGGCAACGGCGCGACTCAGGACTTTGCTAAAGCCGCCGCATATTACGAGAAAGCCTGCCAAGATGACGAGGGTTGCACCGCACTAGGACTTCTTTACGCAAACGGCGCAGGCGTCAAAACTGATATCAAAAAAGCCATCTCGCTCTACACCAAAGCCTGCAACTACGGCGATATGATGGGATGCAACAACCTAGGCTACCTGCACCTTGAGGGCATGGGCGTAGAAAAAGACTACTCTAAAGCAAAATCATTTTACGAAAAGGCTTGCGCGGGCGGCGTGGGTATCGGCTGCGACAACCTCGGCTTTTTATATGCATTCGGTCAAGGCACGGAGCAAGACTACGCCAAAGCTAAAGAATTTTACGAAAAATCTTGCAACCTAAACTACAACAAAGGCTGCAACAACCTAGCCATAATGTACGCCGAGGGTAAAGGAGTAAAAGAGGACGCGGAAAAAGCACGTGAAATTTTCACCAAAAGCTGTAACAATGGCCTAAAAGAGGCTTGCGAGAATTTAGAAATTTTGGGGAAACATTGATATCCTTAATGAACTGGGGCAACAAAAAGGCAAGCCTTGAAGCGCTATATCTGCTTGATAGCGCCTTGCTAGAGCCTGGCGAGGAGTATCTAAGGCTCATCTCCAAGACAAAAAACGAAAATAGCCTCAGATACAAAGTAGATAACGGACAAGGTGATCTACTAGATGTGATATTTACGCAAGATGCGGTGCTGATTAGGGGATTTGATCATGAAAATGAGCTAAATCAGTTTAGCGCAAGCATCTGGGATCAAAGCGTGATAGATAAAATTTACGAGGGCGTGGAACCTAAATTTAGCTCGCTTTTTTCGAGCAAGGAGAGGGATCAGACGACATTTTTTATCTGGTATGATGGAGCGGAGCATCAAAATTTGGTCGGCGGCAACAACGGCGGACGCTGGCTGCTTGCATATACCTTTGATAGCTTTGACAAATTTAGCGAGTTTGTCAAAGGCTACTATGAGATAAATTTTGATGATGACATGCTAAAAAAGCTATATGAAGGCGGCGAGTTATCGCAAGAAGATATAAAAATATTAAAAAATAAATTAACAAACTAAAGGGAGATAGTATGATTTTACGTTCTATTTTGGGTTCGGCGCTACTGGCGGCGCTAATGTTTGGCGCCGAAGCAAACGAACAAGCCGGCAAAATGAAGCCGATGTTTCAAAGCGTGGATCCAAGCAAAGCTACGCTCGTAGGAAGCGGCGAGGATAAAGAGTATTGCGCCGTTTGCGGGATGAATTTGGTTAAATTTTACAAAACAAACCACGTATATAACGGCAAGCAAGTAGCATCGCTACACTGCCTATACGAACTAACGGAGGGAAAAATCCCAAGCGACGCGCAGGTCGTAGATACGAAAAATCTAAATTTGATCGATGCAAATAAAGCCTTTTACGTCGTCGGTAGCAAGATCGGCGGCACGATGACTAGAAACAGCAAATACGCCTTCTCAACCGAGGCCGACGCAAAAGAGTTTCAAGCCGAAAACGGCGGCGAGATAATGGACTTTGCCAAAGCATACGAGATCGCGGGACAGGACTTTGAGGGCGATAACAAGATGATAAAAGCTAAACGCGAGGGCGGCGTTTATGCGCACGGTAAAGAATTTTACGAAGCAAACTGCGAGAAAGTCGACCCAAAAAGCTTTAAAGCCATCTCAGAGCTAAAAGCTCACCTCAAAAAAGTTTGCGACGCAAAGGGCGCTAGCAAAGCTCCTGAATACGACAAACACCTACAAGCAGCAGCTCTATATCTATGGGACGCACCGGCAAATTTAGGCGCGGGCGATCAAGCCTCAAAATCTAAGCAAAAAACGCAAAAAGCCGAGAGAATCGTCGTGCCAAAAGGCGCTCGCTGCCCGGTTTGCGGTATGCTAATCGGCAAAAACCCGCAGTGGGCGACGATGATGAAAACAGGCAAAGAGGAGCTTTACTTTGACGGCGTAAAGGATATGATGAAGTATTATTTCGAAAAAGGCAAAAAAGACGATCAAATTTTCGTTAGCGACTACTACAAGCTAAACAAAATCGACGCCAGAACCGCCTACTACGTAACCGGCTCAAATGTACTCGGACCTATGGGCAACGAGCTCATACCGTTTGCCAGCGAAGAGGACGCTAAGACCTTCGCTAAAGATCACGGCGGCAAACAGATCGTCAAATTTGACGAGATCACGACTCTTTTAGTAGAGAGGCTGATGTGAGACTCATCTGCGTTTTAGCGGGCTTTTTTACGATTCTTTACGTTTGTATCGGAGCGCATTATCTTGGCTTTGATAGAGCGGGCAAGGAGGCTCAGCTAAATTTGATCCAAAAATCCGTCAAAGACGCGCAAATTTCGACGAATTTTATTTCAAAAGAGTACGGGAAGTTTGTCTATGCCGAGTAAAAATTTTATCGATTACGCAGTTACGCTGCTTTATAAAGACCGCGCCGATCACGCTTTTAGCTTTTTTATATTCGCTTTTATCGTGTTTATCTTAAGCGCGGTTCTTTTCGTCTCAAGCTCTATCCAAAGCGACCTTACAAATTTGACCCGCTCAAAACCCGAAGTCGTCGTCGAAGCTCTACGCGCGGGCAAACGCGACCTGATACACGACGGCTACATCTATGACGTCTCAAAGATCCCCGGCGTTGCTAGCGTCGAGGGAGCAGTCGAGGGGGAGTATTATTTCGCGCAAAAAAGAGTCTGGTTTCACATCGTAGGCGATGAAAATTTGGACGAAAACGAGATGATCGTTGGCGAAGGCGTGAAAAAAGAGATGGCGGAGCTTTATTACGAGGATGTTTTTAACTTTTTAACCGAAGAAAAAATGATCCCGATGAAGATCAACAAAACCGCGCCGCATGAAACAGGCATCGTCTCAAACGACGTTATATACATGAATCCCGCCACCGCGCGCGAGGTACTAAGTCTAAAAGAGGGCGAATACACGAGGCTCTACGTCGAGGTGCCAAACGTCAACGAGATCAGCGAAGTGGCCCTAAAGATCCAAAACGTATATCCAAACACCGAGGTTACGAGCATCGAGGACGGCGTGGCTAAAATAAGGCACCTTTACTACTACAAAGGCGGCATTTTCATGGTGCTTTACGTAGTGGCGATGGTTTCGTTTTTCATCCTGCTGAAAAATCAAATTTCGCTCGCTTACGGCGAGAAGAAAAAGGAGATCGCGATATTGCGCAGTATCGGTTTTAGCGTTAGAAACATCATCGCGCTTAAATTTATCCAAAACATCGTCGTTTCTTTTAGCGCCTATTTGCTAGGCGTCGCGGGAGCGTATCTATACGTGTTTTTATTCGGTGCGCCGTTTTTACGCGATATATTTTTAGGCAGCGAGGTGGCAAATTTCACGGATTTCACGCCGATCATCGATTTTAATATGCTATTTTTGATCTTTGTTTTTAGCGTGATTCCGTTTTTGGCATTCGTCATCATCCCGTCGTGGCGCATCGCCGTTAGCGACATGAGCGAGGCGGTAAAATGAACGCAATAGAAGTAAAAAATCTCTGTAAAATTTACAATCAAAACAAACCCAACGAATTTCACGCTCTGAAAAATATAAATTTGACGGTAAAAAGCGGCGACCTAGTCATCCTAAAAGGCGTTAGCGGTAGCGGCAAAAGCACGCTGCTAGGCATACTCGGCGCGCTTAGCAAACCAAGTAGCGGCGAAGCGCTAATCAACGGTCGCAACGTCTCAAAGCTGCCCGATATCATGAGCTCAAATTTTAGACATAGCGAGGTCGGGTTTATATTTCAGTCGTTTAACCTGATCGAGGGCCTTAGCGTTTATCAAAACGTGCTAGCACCGCTAAGTCTGACTAACCTAAAAAAAGCCGAGCTAAATTCGCAGATCGATCGCGCGCTAAATCTCGCCAACATCGCGCATAAAAAAGATCAAATCATCTCAAAGCTAAGCGGCGGCGAGAAGCAGCGATGTGCGATAGCAAGGGCTCTAGCGATGGATCCTAGCGTCATACTAGCCGACGAACCGACGGCAAATTTGGACAAGCAAAACTCGCTTATTTTCATCGAAATGCTGAAAAAATTCAAAGAGCTAAAAAAGACCGTCGTAGTCGCTACGCACGATATTTTATTTGACGATCTGGACTTCGTGGACGGCTATGTGAGGATGCAGGACGGAGAGATGCTGTGAGCGTATTTTTATCGGACGTTGTCATCGCGTTTTTGCTGATCGAGCTCATCATCATCGTGCTGATGGGTATTTCGCAGTATTTCGTCGTGCGCATCATGCGGCTATGGGACTTTAACTCGACGTCAAATTTGCAATACGACCTAGAAAAACGCAACTACCTCGTAAATACGATTTTGTTTTTCGCCGTAGTTTGCAAGATCGTTTTGTTCGTATTTTTCGCGCTATCTCTAAACGAGCTAGCAGACGTGGTGCCAGGCGCCATGTGCTCTGCCGGCGTCATCGGATCAAATCAATTTGGCGGCATTTTGCTACTGCTAAAACTGCTGCTCATCTTTGGCTTTGGACTGTGGCTCATCATAAATTCGCTTGATTTAAAGGCGACGAATTTTCCGTATTTAAAGCGAAAATACGTCATTTTCACGATACTTTTTATCGCCGTTTTGGTCGAATTTGCCGCTGAAATTTTGTTTTTTAGCAACGTGCCTTTAAAAGTACCCGTCTTTTGCTGCTCGGTCGTGTTTCAGGCGCCAAAGCTACCGTTTGGCTATACGAAGTTAAATTTGGTCGTCTTTTACTATGCCGTTTTTGCGGTCATTTTGACGCTAAATTTACTCAAACAGACGATGGCGAGTTTTGTTTGCAACCTGCTGTTTTTATTTATCGCATACTACGCGATCACCTATTTTTTCGGGCTTTACGTCTACGAACAGCCAAATCACAAATGCCCGTACTGCATGCTAAAGGGCGAGTATTTTTACGTCGGCTACCTCATCTGGGGCTCGCTGTTTTTGGGTATTTTCTACGGTATCGCGGCGTTTTTAGTGGAGCTAATTGTGAAAAAACCTTACGAGCATTTGCTTAAACTTTCCTCTTTTTGGCTCGTCGTAAATGCTCTTGTTTGCAGCTTTTTCGTCGCTAAATACTACCTTTTACGAGGAGTTTTATTATGATAAAGCAAATTTTCGCCGCCGTGCTACTTATCGGCGTGGTGGCGCTGCTCGCGTTTTCAGTGGATACTAGCGAAGGCAAGATCGTCGTTCGTCACGGCAATGTAGAAAAAAAGCCGCTAGACATCGAGCTTAACAAATACCTCTGCTTTGAGAGCAAGGTGCTCATCAGCGACCTAAACAACACGGCTCAGGCGGTGATGCCAAACGGCGATACGTACTTTTTCTACGACATCTCAAACTCGTTTACGTGGCTCATGCGGCAAAAAAATAAAGACGACGTCGTGCTGTGGGTCTATTCGCAAGACACGAGCCGCTATATCCTAGCTAAAGACGCCTGGTACTCGCGCGTGGACATCACTCCGATGGGATACGGCATAGGCGCGTACGAGTATCACGTTTACGGCATCAACGATAACTATTTCGAGGATGTCATGCTCTATGCCGCCCGCGGAGAAACGCTGATAAATCCGCTGATTTTTATCTTGCTTTCGGAGAATAAAATTTAGCCTTAAGCCGGTTGGCTATTTTATTCTCCTAAATTATCTCTACAAAATAAAATAGTTAAAATTGACGGATTTAATTTTAAATTTGCCTATATTTTAAGACTTTGAAAGGAGTCAATTAATCTTTTACAACTAAATTTTAGTAAACCAAACTTAATAAGTCTCCTTTAATAAGTCTCCTCATAGTTTGCAAATTTGACGTCCAAACAGGCGTTTAAACGTTAGTAAATTTACTTGACTTATTAACGGTAAATGTTGAAATTTCATTTTTATCGGTTAAATTTGCACCTATTCCAAAAATTTGATCAATTTTTCCGCCAGTTTACCAGTTTGATGAACTATTGGCTAACGTTAATTTTTAACTATGAATTTTACATAATTAATCGCTAACGTTTTATAAAAGGTTAGTACCTAACGTTATTTACCTTTAGAAAATCCCTCAGCGCTTCGTATTCGCCGTTTTCAAAATAACGCCATTTTCCGGGTTTTAGCATACCAAGATCGACGCGACCGAAACTAACGCGTTTTAGATCCATTACCTCAAGGTCGAAATAGCCAAAAAACCTGCGTAGCTCGCGGTTTTGTCCTTCGTTTATCACGACTTTTAGCTTCGTAAAGCCACCGCTTGAGCCAAAAATTTTATAGTCCAAAAACGGCTTAAATTCCATTGATTTTATCGCAGTTTTAGCATGCGCCCCCTTGGTAGCGTCCGCAGCAAAAAACCCCTCATTCATCGCCGTTACCACTTCGGGCGTTATCTCGCCCTTTACTTTTAGATAGTATTCGCGCTCGACATCGCTATTCATCAGCGCGGTAGCGATCGCTGGAGCGTCCGTTAGCAAAAGTAGCCCCTCGCTAGCATAGTCAAGCCGCCCGATACTAACAAATTTTGCAAACTGACGATCCAAACTATCATAGATCGTTTTGCGTCCGCGGTCGTCTTTTTTACTAACGAGTTCGCCTTTTTGTTTGTGATAAACGATCATCGTAAATTCTTTTTTTAGCCTCACTATGCGGCCGTTTATCTTTACTTTATCTTCGTCGCTAACGCTAGTAGCCAGCTCGCTAACGACGCGGCCGTTTACGCTAACTTTGCCCTGTTTTATGAGCTCGTCGGCCTCTCTGCGAGAATAACTCGTGTTATGCGATATAAATTTGTTTAGTCTGCTTTTTTGCATTTTATAGTCCTAAATTTGCAAGGTCGTGTATGTGTAAAACACCGACCGGAACGCCGTTTTCTACGACGGCTAGTAACTGGATCTTGTAACGCTCGATGAGCGCTAACGCATCTATCGCTAACATCTCTTTATTATTTAGCTCTTTGGGCTTTAGAGTCGCGTATTTGATCGCAGCGTCGTTTAGATCAAAGTCCTCTCTCATCAGCGCGCGCCTAAGGTCTCCGTCGCTCAAGATCGCATCCAAAACGCCGTCTTTATCGACGATGAGGACGGTGCCGAGTTTGCCGTGCGTCATCGTGTCGATCGCCTGCTTTAGGCTCGCATTCCAGCGGACTATAGGCAAATTTTCGCTTCTCATCACGTCTTTTACTTTTAAAAATAATCTCTTGCCAAGGCTTCCGCCAGGATGAAAATTTGCAAAATCCTCTTTTTTAAAGCCTCGCTTTTCCATTAGGCAAACGGCTAACGCATCACCTAAGGCTAACGTTAGCGTCGTCGAGCTAGTTGGCGCGGCATCCAGCGGGCAGGCCTCTTTGCCAACGTCAAGCTTCACAAAGGCGTCGCTAAATTTGCCCAGCGTACTAAATTTATCCTTCGCCATCGCAACTATCGGCACGCCAAAACGCTGCACGTGAGGCAGGATTTTGGTTAGCTCCTCGCTCTCGCCGCTAAAGCTAATGGCTAGTAGCGTATCATCCTTGCCGATCATGCCCAGATCGCCGTGCATTGCCTCGGTCGGATGCATAAAAAAGCTAGGCGTGCCCGTGCTAGCAAGTGTCGCGGCGATCTTTGTGCCGACGTGTCCGCTCTTGCCCACGCCCGTGACCACGACTTTGCCTTTAGTTTGGTATAAAATCTCGACCGCATTTTCAAATTCGCCGTCTAAAATCTCGGCGTTCCTTGTTAGCTCGTTAGCTTCGGTCTTTAGCACGTTAGCGGCTATTTTTATCATCTCGCTCATTTTACGCCCTTACATCAGGTATATGATCGGCACGATGGTCGGATATTTTTTGACTTTTCTAAATATATGCTTGCGGATGACTTGGCGCACCTGCCCCTCGAGTATCCTGCCGTCTTTTAAAAGCTCCTCTTTAACATTGCTTAGATACTGCTCCAGCACGCCCTCCATCTCTTTTCTAAACTCGCCGTCTTGCTTATCGCCCACGAGTCCGTAGCTGATGACGCGAGGCTTGTTTATGAGCTTAGCGCCGTGGCGAGAGATTTGCGCGATGATCATCACGACGCCCGCTTCGGCCAAATTTTGCCTATCGATCACGACGTCGTCTGAAATTTGCTTGTTGATTTGGTTGTCGATAAAGACCTTGCCAGTTTTTACCGTCTTGGCGCGCTTCATGTATTTTTGGCAAATTTCTATCTGATCGCCGTCGCTCATCAGATAGATGTTTCGCTCATCCACGCCACATGCCACGGCAGTTTCTTTATGCTTTGCGATGTGGTTGTATTCGCCGTGAACGGGAAGGAAAAATTTAGGCTTTATCAGGCGCAGCATCAGTTTTTGCTCCTCTTGCGCGGCGTGACCGCTCACGTGTATCTCGCTAAAGTCCTGATACGCGACGCTAGCGCCTGATTTGATGAGAAAATTTAGCACCGTCGAGACGCTGCTTTCGTTGCCAGGGATCGCTTTTGAGCTGATGATGATCTGATCGGTCGGCTTTATTTTGATGTATTTGTGCTCGTCTGTAGCCATGCGGTACAGCGCGCTCATCGTCTCGCCCTGAGAGCCGGTGGTGACGATCAGCACCTCGTTATCTTTAAATTTGCCGACTTCGTTAGCGTCGATGAAAATTTTCTTATCGAGCTTGATGTAGCCAAGTTCCATCGCCGTGTAGAGGTTACGCTCCATGCTGCGGCCGATGACGCATACCTTGCGGTTGTATTTTAGCCCCCAGTCGATCGCCTGATAGACACGGTGGATGTTGGAGCTAAACGTGCTCATTATCACACGACCTTTGGCTTTGGAAAATATCGCGTCAAAGGTTCTGCCTACGCTGCTTTCGCTTTTTGTAAAGCCCTCGCGGTAGCTGTTCGTGCTATCGCTCATCAGGCACAGTACGCCGCGTTCGCCGTAGTATGCGAGTCTGCCAAGGTCTGTTGGGTAGCCATCAATCGGCGTGTGGTCGATCTTAAAGTCGCCCGTGTGGATGATAGTGCCCGCCTTTGTCGTGATGGCAAGCGCGCTGGCATCGATGATAGAGTGCGTGATATGTATCCACTCGACCTCAAAATCTCCGATCAAATACGGCTTACGCTTCTCAACCGAGCGGAAAAGCGAACGCTCCTGTTTTAGCCCGTGCTCTTCAAATTTGTTATTTATCATACCCAGCGGCAACGGCGTAGCGTAAATCGGAAATTTAAACTCTTTGTAAAAGTAGGGCACCGCGCCGATGTGATCCTCATGGGCGTGCGTGATGACGACGCCTTTTATCTTGTCTTTTATCTTGCGCACATAGTCAAAGTCTGGGATCAGGATATCCACGCCGTGCATACTCTCGCTAGGAAAACTCATGCCGATATCGACGATGATCGCGCTCGTGTCAGTCTCAAATACGGTCATATTTCCGCCGATCTCGCCTAGTCCGCCAAGAGGCGTGATGCGGATCCTATGATCGGTCGAGTTTAGGTATTTCATCGGCTCCAGGCGCAGTTCGTGGACGGCCTTATTTGCCTCCATAGACGCGGCGATATCTTGCTGCCACTGCTCGTTACCATTTAGCTTGGCGGGTAAATTTTTCTTCGGCTTTCGCTGTTTTTTCGGCTTAGCTTCGCCCGTTTGATTTTCGGCGTTTGCGGTTTGTTTGTTAGCGTTTTTATTTTCGCTTTGCGCACTGTTTTGAGAGTTTTGTTTGTTGTTTTTACTGCGATTTCTTTTGCCATTTTGTTTGTTAGCGTTAGCTTGTTCGCCGTTTTGCGCGTGCTGTTCGCTACCGTCAAAAGGCTCTAAAAAGAAATTATCTATCACGCTTTGACTAGCTTTTTGTTCGCCGTTTTGCGCGTTTTGATCTAAATTTTCTTGTTTATTTTTATTTCTTGGGCGAAATCTGCGCTTTTTATTGCTCTTGCCCTGAGAAACTACCGCTTTTTCTTCGTTTTTGTCGTTCATTATCTTCCTTTAAATTTTTAAATACTTCTAGATAAAGATCGACATTTAGCTCGTGTGGACGTATGTTTGCGCTCAAATTTAGCATGCTAAAAATTCGCTCGATTTCAGGCTTGTTATAGCTTGAACTCAAATTTTTCATCAGCGTTTTTCTGGGTGCGCTAAAGGCGATTTTGAGGTAAGTTTTAAATTTTTCGTATTCAAATTTACTCTTAAATACGCCCGTTTCGTCTATTAAATTTTTACTTTTTTGCAGTTTTATAACCGAGGAAGTCACCTTCGGCGGCGGATTAAAGCAGCTCGCATCCACGTCAAAAAGCAGCTCGCAGCCGCCTTGAAGCGAAGCCAAAATCGCCAAAGAGCTAAAATCTCTATCGCCGCTTTTCGCGCTAAATTTGAGCGCGACTTCCTTTTGTATCATCACGACCAGACCGCGACATTTTTCGTCTTCGATCGCATTTAGGATCATCTTCGTAGCGACGTAGTAGGGCAGGTTTGCCGCTAAAAAATACGGCTCATCGTTTAGGCCGCCTTCACTCCACTGATCCAGCGCATCTTTGCAAAAAAGTTTCAATCGTCCGTTTTGAATTTCGTTTGCGAATTTTTTCTGTAGCAACGCAAAAAGCTCGGTATCTATCTCATAGCTAGTTACGCCGCAAATCCGCAAAATTCTAAATGTCAAATCACCTAAGCCAGGCCCAATCTCAACGATATTTCGCGTATCTTTGGGAATCGCTTGGATGATTTTGTTTAGCGTCGCTTCGTCGTGTAAAAAATTTTGTCCGAAGCATTTTTTTGCTTTAATATTTTCCATTTTAACTCCGCAGAGTAGCGAAGCCACTCTTTACGGGCGGGAGCAAGCTCCCTGCACCCACCTAAAGCACACCGATGTTTGCGGCATCGGCGTAAATTTACCTTAAATTTTTGCCGATTTTACCCAAAAATATCTTATGTAATGATTAGATAAGTCAAATTTAGCTAAAATAAAGCGAAATTTTAGCTAAAGAAGAGCGATGAATCATTTTGCAAAACGTATAATTCCGTGCCTAGACGTCAAAGACGGACGAGTGGTGAAGGGCGTAAATTTCGTAGGTCTCGTGGACGCGGGCGATCCGGTCGAGATAGCCAAACGCTACAACGAGGAAGGCGCGGACGAGCTGTGCTTCCTCGATATCACGGCGTCACACCTTGAGCGCGATACGATCGTGGATGTAGTAGAGCGGGTCGCACGCGAGCTTTTTATCCCGCTAACAGTAGGCGGCGGTATCCGTACGATCGACGATATCTCGCGTCTGCTAAACGTCGGATGCGACAAAATTAGCCTCAACTCAGCTGCGATAAAAAATCCAAATTTGATAGACGAAGCGGCAAATAAATTCGGCTCGCAGTGCGTCGTAGTCGCGATCGACGCAAAGAAAACAGGCGATAATTACAGCGTTTTTATAAACGGCGGTAGGCTAGATACGGGCAAGGACGCTCTTATTTGGGCGAAAGAAGCGCAGGAGCGCGGTGCGGGCGAAATTTTACTCACGTCGATGGACTGCGACGGCGTTAAAAACGGCTTTGAGTTAAATTTGACGCGCATTTTTAGCGAGCTTGACATCCCAGTCATCGCAAGCGGCGGTGCGGGCAATATGGAGCACTTTAAGGACGCATTTTTAGCGGGTGCGGACGCGTGTCTGGCAGCCTCTATCTTTCACTTTAGAGAGATCGAAATCAAGGCGCTTAAGACGTATTTGCGTAATCAAGGTATCGAGGTTAGGCTGTGAAATTTGAGCTCAAATTTAGTGCGCAAAAGGGCTGGGCGTGATTATTTCAGCCGGACGAAATGAAGTATTTGCATTCGCTCTACCTATGGGCGTGGGGCTAGTGGATATGAGCATAAATTTGACGGCGCTTTTGCAAAAGCGAACTATGGTCGATGGTTGTGACAGATACGAGCAAAATTTGGCGGCTAATGGACAGTTTGACGAAAGGCTAAATTTGATAGATTCGCCTATTTTGCAAAGCACGAAATCCTCACAAAACCCTAATAAAGTTTTAAACGCACTACCGAACGAGATTATTTTTATAGGCTCGGCAGGGCTTTACAGAGAGGGTGAAATTTTTAAAATTTACGAGAGCTCAGTCGCGGCAAATATAGAAATTTCAAGCCTAGAAAATAAAAGCTATTCGCCGATAGAGAGTGAAATCGTTTCTATTGTTCCACGTGGAACATGCAAGACAAACTCCTCAAATTTTATCACGACCGATCAAAATTTAGCTCACGAGCTTTTTTCGCGCGGATATTTTTTAGAAAATATGGAATTTTTTGCCGTCCTCAAAGTCGCGCAAAAATTTCAAATCCCCGCTTACGGCATTTTTGTCGCAACGAATTTCTGCGATAAAAATGCGCATGCCGATTTTATAAAAAATCACGAGCAAGCCAAAAAAGAGCTCGAAAAATACCTAAAACAAAAGGAAATCATTTGAAAAATTTGCTTGATTTTACATTAGACGAGCTAAAAGAACAGCTCTCGCCACCATTTCGTGCGAAGCAAATTTTCGAGTGGCTATACAAAAAAAACGCAACTAGTTTTGATGAAATGCTAAATTTACCGAAGGATCTGCGCGCAAATTTGGCGCAGCAATTTTACCTTGATCCGCTAAAATGTGTCAAATTTGAGCAGAGCGCCGACGGCTCTATAAAGTATCTTTTCGAGCTCAAGGACGGACTGCGGATAGAAAGCGTACTACTACCGATGAAAGAGGAACTCAGCGACAAAAACGGCGAGGTAGCGCGCCATGCTCGTTATACGATCTGTGTTAGTTCGCAGGTAGGCTGCCGTATGGGCTGTTCGTTTTGTCTAACGGGTAAGAGCGGACTAACGAGAAACCTAACGCCGGGCGAGATCGTAGGGCAAATTTTATGGATAAAAAGAGAAAACAAAATCCCATACGAGCGCCGCGTAAACGTCGTATATATGGGCATGGGCGAGCCTCTAGATAACCTAGAAAACGTTAGTAAAGCCATAAAAATTTTAAAGGAAAACGATGGATTAGCTATCGCACCGCGCCGCCAAACCGTTAGTACTAGCGGGCTAGGTAGCCAGATAAAAAAGCTCGGCGAGATGGATCTGGGTGTGCTGTTAGCGATATCTTTACATGCCGTTACTAACGAGCTTCGCAGCAAGCTGATGCCGATAAATAACGCCTACAAAATCGAGTCCGTTATGGAGGCGGTGAGGGGGTTTCCCATCGATATGCGCAAGCGAGTGATGTTTGAGTATCTCGTCATAAAAGACATGAACGACGGCATAAAGGACGCCAAAAAGCTCGTCTCGCTGCTGCACGGCATCAAGGCAAAGGTAAATTTGATCTACTTTAACCCACACGAGGGTAGCGAATACGGACGCCCAAACACAGCCGATATGGAGGCATTTCAGACGTACCTGCGAGATCACGGCGTGACCTGCACCATCAGGCAGAGCAAGGGGCTAGATATCAGCGCAGCGTGCGGTCAGCTAAAAGAGCGAGACAACCAAACAAACGGCAAAACGCTAGCCAAGACGGCAAAATGACACTGCTTGATATATCCCAAATAGTTTTCGTTTGCATCGTGGTTTTTATAGGGCTTGGTCTAATCATAAAGACGGCTTTTTATGACGAACGTGACCGATGATATAGCATTTTTAAGAGAGCAAATAGATAGAAATAACGATAACTCGTTTTTCGTTTTGCTCTACGATTTTTGTTATTTTGATAAGAAAATTTTCAAAAAAATCCTAAAAATCTGCCTAGAAACTTATATAAAAGATAAAAATTTAAGGGCCGAAATTTTAGATATTTTACACTTTACAACCTATCTGATACTCTGTCATCGCGACAAAAAAGATGTGTATAGGATAAAAAACTTTAAAAAAGTAGAGAAAAAATTCGGTGATTATTTTCAGACCGTAAGGCAAATCAGTAGAAAATTTATAACGGAGTAGCAATGGACGCTCAAAAAATAATGGACGAGATCGGCATATTCTTAGACAAATCGTTACTTAAAAAATCCAAAATCACAAGAGCGGAAATCATTCGCTTTATAGAGGAAAAATGGGCAGAGGCTGATGATGAAAAATATCGTGTTTACGCCTCATATATCTATGCGGCACGTATGGTAAATGAGTACAAATGGGCGGGCGATGCCCCAAATATGCTGTACTGGCTGGGTGAGATGGACAAGCATGCCAGAAGCAAGGAAGATCCGTCCTACGTAAACGATTATTATAACGGCGAGTGCTGCTTAGAGTGCGGAGCAGAGCAGGAGGCGCTTGAGTTTTTGAGAAAAAGATACGAAGCAAATGAGGAGTATCTTTTCACCCGTAGCCCAAAGGTCGCGGAGTTTTTTAACGCACATCTTACGGAGCCCAAAATTTTATCTAAATTTGAAGATGAGAAATACCAAGACTTAAGCTTTCCGCTGCGACTGGATTATTTTAACAAAATTTTAGAGCAAGAAGGCGAGCTTCATTGCTTATTTTTAGATGAGTACGGCGAGAAGACGAACGAGCCGAATCAAGCACAAACAGATGTGCTGGAGTTTTTAAAGCAAAATCAGGAAGAAATTTTAACAGACATCTTAACCGAAATTTTAAAAAACTATCCAAAGTTACAGGAAATTTACGACTACCCGGATGAGATAAAAGGCGATTTCATGCCAGACATATGCGAGCCGAAGGAATTTAGCAAGCTATTGGAGCTACAAAATATCTATATCATAGGCAACACCGCAAAGATCGGCTTTCAGTTTAGTTGCTCGTGGGACATGGAGCACGGCTTAGGTGTGATGACACAAAGCGGCAATGTAATAAAAATCGGCAGCGCCGAGGCGGCATTCGGGTTTTAACCTTTGGCTATAAATTTGCCGAGCCGCCTACGCGCAGGTTGATTTTCACTCGTCAAAAGTTTTATTTTTCGTGTGATAAAAATATAGATATAAAATTCCTACCGGCGCAATAAAAACTGCAAAACTCCAACAAATAAGCATCGTCATAAATTTAGCGACGAGTAAAAAAATAGCATTTACAAAAAAGACGTTTTTGCCAAATATGAAGCCTACGATACTTTCATAAACAAAGCGAGAATATGGATATAAAAAGGTGTTTCCTGCAAGGACAATATATGTAAGAACTCGTTTATCTCCCATACTATAAAAAGTATGACATATAAAGTCGTAAAAATAGCGCCGAAAAATAGATGTCGCAGGTAATAAGACGCGCTAAGTCCGCCGAAAGTTTTTTTAATAAAACTCATGAAAAATACTCCTTAAATAAAATTTTGCGTAATTCTACCCCCCCCCATAAATTTCTGCTTAATCCAACCGGTCGATGCTAAAACCCGTTTT
Organism: Campylobacter showae CSUNSWCD; assembly: GCF_000313615.1. Classification (NCBI taxonomy): domain Bacteria; kingdom Pseudomonadati; phylum Campylobacterota; class Epsilonproteobacteria; order Campylobacterales; family Campylobacteraceae; genus Campylobacter; species Campylobacter showae. Next base: position 55,681 of record NZ_AMZQ01000007.1, read on the forward strand.
CAACCGTCTAAATTCAACCGAGCACTAACCAACAAGACCAAATTTACTGACAAGAATTATGTTAGTTTATCTTTTGAGCTTTTTACTAAAACCGAAGTAGAACAGGCTTACCAAGCAAACACACAATACTAATACTATATAGCCAAAGTAAAAATGCTTTTTATGCAGGCATATAGCGTCTAATCACAGCTAAATTTTGCTACATCGTTTTGCGAATAACACTATCGCATACGGATGTTGTGTATCTAAAATTTACTGCTTCTATGCCGTCAGATTTTATAAAACTAGCGAACGGAAAACACCGGTCGTAAAAATGGCTCAGAATTTATCCGTGCTTTACGAGTTTATAAAATTCATCTTGTGCGTCGAATTTAGATTTTATTCTGTATTCTATACCATCGAATTTAAAACAAATTTCATCCGAGTGCAGCAACAGTCTAGGCGCTCCGGTCGTTAAAATTCGCTCGGTTTTGCTCATCTCTTTATCTAAAATTTTCTCGATTTGCGGTCGTGCTAGGCCGTAGAGCGGTTCACCTAAAATCTTATGTTCCACGTGGAACAAATGCAAACGAATTTGATGCTGTCTACCCGTGAGCGGTACGGCTCGAACCAGCGTCGCATCGATATCGGCAAAATACTCTAACGGCAAAATCTCCGTAACCGCGCTTTTGCCGTCCTCGCAAATTCGCATTCGCATTTTCACGTCGTCGTAGTCATTTACTAGATTCATATTCGCTTCGATATGCAAATTTCCGCTTATTTTTCCGTGTACGAGCGCGACGTAGCTTTTATAAACCCGCCGATTTTCAAAAAGTTTTTTCAAATTTACGACCGCATTTTTATCTTTACCTACGACGATGAGTCCACTCGTTTCACAGTCCAAGCGATGTGCGACCGACGCCTCGCGGCCGTATAGTGACCAAATTTCGTCATTTAGCGAGTACTCGCAGTGCCTGCCGTTTGGGTGGCTAAGCACGCCGCTGGGTTTATCGAAAACGGCAAATTTATCGCACTCAAAAACCGGCTTTAGCCCGCGTGGATTCGTCTCATACTCTATCAGGCAAATTTCACCGCTTAGCAAAGTGTTTTTCTCGCTGACGACCGCGCCGTCGCAGATGAGTCGGCCTTTGTCGATGAGGCGCTGGGCTTCACGCATTTTATAGCCGTTTTGTAGCAAAATTTCATACGCTTTTTGCCCTTCGGCATGCGCAATAAATTTATGAATATAAGGCAATTTTCACTCTTTAAATCTAAAATTTAAGGGCAAATTTAGCGGATACTAACCGCCTTTTCAGCCCAGTTTTTATATAATCTTTCCTTAAAAAATTATACAAAAATTCGCATAAAAAAGGCTAAAGATGGTAGAGAGATATTCGCGCGAACAAATGGCGCAGAAGTGGAATATGCAGGCAAAATACGGTGCGTGGCTGGAGGTCGAAAAGGCCGCGGTCAAAGCGTGGAATAAGCTGGGTTTTATCAGCGATGCGGACTGCGATAAAATTTGCAAAAACGCTAAATTTGACGTAGCGCGCATCGACGAGATAGAAAAGACGACCAAGCACGACGTGATCGCGTTTCTAACGAGCGTGAGCGAGAGCCTGGGCGAGGAGAGCCGCTTCGTGCACTACGGCATGACTAGCAGCGATTGCATCGATACCGCCGTCGCGCTTCAGATCAAAAGCAGCATGGAGCTCATCATCGAGGACGTAAAAGGCCTCATGAGTGCGATCAAAACCAGAGCGCAGGAGCACAAAAACACGATGATGGTCGGCCGCAGCCACGGCATCCACGGCGAGCCAATCACCTTCGGGCTCGTGCTTGCGGTCTGGTACGACGAGGTCGCGCGAGCGCTAAAGTTGCTACAAGATGCCAAAGAGGTCGCCGCCTACGGCAAACTAAGCGGCGCGATGGGAAATTTCGCTCACGCACCGCTTGAATTTGAAGAGCTAACCTGCGCCGAGCTTGGTCTAAAGCCCGCCCCGGCGTCAAATCAGGTTATCCAGCGCGACCGCTACGCTCACGTCATCAGCGCGATCGCCGTGCTAGCCGCCACCTGCGAAAAGATCGCTGTCGCCGTCCGCCACTTCCAAAGGACGGAAGTTTACGAAGCCGAGGAGTACTTCAGCCCAGGCCAAAAGGGCTCCAGCGCGATGCCGCACAAACGCAATCCCGTGCTTAGCGAAAACATCACCGGCCTTTGCAGGATGCTGCGCTCATACGTGACGCCGGCGCTCGAAAACGTCGCGCTCTGGCACGAACGCGACATCAGCCACAGCTCGGTCGAGCGATTTATCCTGCCCGATGCCTTCATCACGGCTGATTTCATGCTCGCGCGTATTACGAATTTGATCGCAAATTTGGTAGTTTATCCCGAAAATATGATGAAAAATCTAAATTTAACAGGCGGGCTCGTCTTTTCTCAGCGCGTGCTTCTGCAGCTTCCACAGCGCGGGATTTCGCGCGAAAATGCGTACAAGATCGTACAGCGCAACGCGATGAAGGTTTGGGCTGATCTACAGGAGGGCAAAAAGGCGATAAACGAAAACGGCGAGAGCCTGTTTTTACAAAATTTGCTCGCCGACGAGGAGCTACGCGCAAGCCTGGGCGAAGCCGAGATAAAAGAGTGCTTTGATTATGCATATTACGCGAGGCACGTAGATGGGATATTTGCGAGAGTATTCGGAAAGTAGGGCGAAATTTAATGAAAGTACTAAAACGAAATGGGCGCACGGAAGAGCTTGACGTAAGCAAGATCAAAAAATACACAAGCGAGGCGGTCGCAGGGCTAACAAACGTGAGCCTAAGCGAGCTCGAGGTGGACGCGAAAATTCAATTTCGCGATATGATAACGACCGAGGAGATACAGCAAACCCTCATAAAAACGGCCGTCGAAAAGATCGACATCGACCGCCCAAACTGGACATTTGTTGCGGCGAGGCTATTTTTATACGACCTTTATCACAAGGTCACGGGCTTTAGCGGCTACAACCACCTGCGCGACTATCTACAAAAAGGCGAAAAAGCGGGCCGTATCATCCCAGGGCTAAAAGAAAAATACAATCTAGACGACCTAAACGACTACATCAGGCCCGAGCGCGACTTGCAGTTTGCATATCTTGGTATCAAGACGCTATACGACCGCTACCTCATCAAAGACCGCAGCGGCGCTCCAATCGAGCTACCGCAGCAGATGTTTATGGCGATCGCGATGTTCCTCGCGCAAAACGAACTAGACTGCCAAGGCTGGGCGAAGAAATTTTACGACCTCATATCTAAATTTGAAGTCATGCTCGCCACTCCGACGCTCTCAAACGCCCGCACGACGCGCCACCAGCTAAGCTCTTGCTACGTTGGAAGCACGCCTGATAATATCGAGGGAATTTTTGATAGCTACAAAGAGATGGCTCTTCTTAGCAAATTTGGCGGCGGTATCGGCTGGGACTGGTGTAAAGTGCGCGCTATGGGCGGCAGCATCGACGGACATAAAAACGCCGCAGGCGGCATCATACCGTTTCTAAAAGTCACGAACGACATCGCCGTCGCCGTCGATCAACTAGGCACGAGAAAGGGCGCGATAGCCGTCTACGTCGAGCCGTGGCACATGGACGTGAGCGACTTCCTGGATCTGCGCAAAAACTCGGGTGAAGAGCGCCGCAGAGCGCATGAGCTATTCCCTGCGCTTTGGATAAACGACCTTTTCATGAAACGCGTAAAAGAAAACGCGCGCTGGAGCCTGTTTGACCCGGCAGAGGTCGCCGATCTGTGCGATCTATACGGCGACGAGTTCGAGGCGCGCTACCTAGCATATGAAAACGATGAAAAGATCCAAAAAAACGTCGTCATGGCAAAGGAACTGTGGAAGAAAATTTTAACTAGCTATTTTGAATCAGGCATGCCGTTTTTGTGCTTTAAAGATAATGCCAACAAAGCCAATCCAAACGACCACGACGGTATCATCAGAAGCTCAAATTTATGCACCGAAATTTTCCAAAACACGCAACCAAACTACTACAAGATCAAGATCACGTTTGATAACGGCTCCGAGCGGCTGTTTGACGAGGAAGAAGACGTCACTGTTGATAGCGGTATAACCAAAAAGGCCAAAAAGCTAAGCGCGCTAGATAGTATCGGCGGAGAGCAAATTTTCATCGTCGAAAAAGAAAGCATCGAAGGCAAAACCGCCGTGTGCAACCTCGCGAGCATAAATTTAAGCAAAATCAACAAAAAAGAGGACATCGAGCGCGTCGTGCCGATCGCCGTACGTATGCTAGATAACGTCATCGATCTAAATTTCTACCCGCACAAAAAGGTCAAGCACACCAACCTAGCCTCTCGCTCGATCGGCCTTGGCGTCATGGGCGAGGCGCAGATGTTAGCCGAGCGCGGCGTGAAATGGGGCAGCTACGAGCACCTAGCACTCATCGATAGCGTGATGGAAAACATAAGCTACAACGCCATCTACGCCAGCTCAAATTTGGCGGTAGAAAAGGGCGTTTATCCACTCTTTGAAGGCTCAAAGTGGAGCAGGGGAGTGATGCCTATCGACACGGCAAACGCAAATGCCAAAGCGCTTCTAAACGATAGAGGCGGGCTATTTGACGAAAATGCCTGCGACTGGAGCAAACTGCGCGAAAAGGTCAAAAAAGACGGCATGCGAAACGGCTATCTGATGGCTATCGCACCGACGTCAAGCATCAGCATACTCGTGGGCACCACGCAGACGATCGAGCCCGTCTATAAGCGCAAATGGTTCGAGCACAATCTAAGCGGCATGATACCAAATGTCGTGCCAAATCTCAGCCCTGAGACGTGGCAGTTCTATACGCCTGCGTATGAGCTAGATCAGCGCGTACTCGTGCGTGCCGGCGCCATCCGCCAAAAGTGGATCGACCAGGGGCAAAGCCTAAATATTTTCATGAGCCTAGACAAGGCTAGCGGCGGATATCTGAGCGAAATTTATACGCTCGCGTGGGAGCTGGGACTAAAATCGACCTACTATCTACGCTCCGAAAGCCCGGATAGCGAAAAACTAAACAACGTCGCCGATCGCTCGATCGAGTGCGAGGGGTGTCAGTAGAGAGCAAAAAGATTAACATATGAAACTAGATAGATTTGAAATAAAAAATTTTCGTTCTATAGAAGATATGAAGATAGATATCAAAGAAAAAAACGGAAAAAAATGTTTAGTCTTAGTAGGCAAAAACGAGGCTGGAAAAAGCAATATATTAAAGGCTGTATCTGCAGTATTTGGTGGATATAAGGTTAGCATAAAAGACCAAAGAAAAACAGCCTCAGATGATGACGAATGTTATATTTATGCCATATTCAAACTCAACCAAGATATGTTTGATATTATTGAAAAAAAATTAACCGAAGAATATACTATAGAAAGCTTAGATATTTTTGAAAATAATTTAAGTATTACAAATTTTATTAAAGACGCTTTTGATGAAATCGTATTAAAATTAGATATAAAAGACAATGCGAAACCGAGCTTAACCTATTGGGAACATGAAGAACTAAATGATAAATATAAAGTATCTAACTTATTCTACTATCATGTAGGTAATAGGCAAATCACAAAATTAGAAAGCGAAAGTAATAGTTCTTTGTTTGAGCCTTTGACATATGATTACGTAGAGAGAATTGTTTTTAAAATAATAAAAAATATAATACACATAGAGAATATTTATAGGCAAGTTATGTTTTGGGAGTATAGCGATAGTCATTTATTGCCATCTAGTGTAAACATAGAAGACTTTAAAAATAATCCAGATATGTGTATACCTTTAAAAAATATTTTTTATTTAAGCAATATAAAAGATATTCAACAAGATATTGAAAATGCAACCAAGAAAGATAAAGGGCTACATAGCTTTTTAGAAAATATATCTAAGAAAGCTACAAAAGAATTTAGAAAAATATGGCCTGACTTAAAAAATATAGAGTTTGTTATAAGAAAAGATGGCGAAGAGTTTGATATACGAATAAAAGAAAAAGAGTTTTATTCTAATGAGGATAGGAGCGATGGCTTTAAAAGGTTTATAGCGATATTGCTTATACTTTCGATTGAATCTAGAACGCAAGAAGCCTATAGTAGATTAATTTTATTTGATGAGCCAGATACTTTTTTGTATCCAACTAGTGCGAGATTTTTAAAAGAAGAATTACTCGAAATTTCAGAAAAAGCTGTTGTAATTTATTCTACTCATTCTCCTTTTATGATAGATAACGAGTGCATAGAGAGACATCTAGTTATAGAAAGAAAGGATGATATTTCAGAAATAGTCCCACAAGGCAAATCACCGTTTCAAGAAGACGAACTTTTAAAAAGAGCGATTGGAAGCCATATATTTGAAAGTATACAGTCAAAAAATATTATTTTTGAAGGATATACGGATTATAAAATGTTTAAAATTGCCTATAAAGATAAAGATTTTAAAGATTGTGGGCTAGTATATATAGGTGGTATAAAAGAAGTTAATACAATAACTACAATGATGATGTTAACTGGTAAAAAATTCCTCATAGTATCTGATAGTGATAAGGCTTCAAAAGACAAAAGAAAAGATTTTGAAAGAGATTTTCCTGATTTAAAAGAAAATTGGCTTGAGTATGATGAAATATCTGATAAATCCAATACAATAGAAACACTTGAAGATTTTTATAAAGTAGATTATGTATCAGATAAAATCAAACAGTACAATGAAAGCTATGAATACGATAAAAAGAAATCTAGTATTTACAATATAGATAAAGCCGTAGATCAAAATAAAGAAAAAAAACAAGAGATAAAAAATACACTAGCAATTAATGCTAAAAAAGAAAATATAAAAAAGAATATTTTGACTTTATTAAAAAGATCAAAAATAAACTAGATAGTGAAAACTAAGATAATAGCATAAGTTACTAATTCTATTATCTTTTATAATTTTTGCAGAAAAGACCGCTCTCGCGGCCTTTAAATTTGGCTTACATGCACCCGCAGCCGCAGCCTCCGCTTGATTTTATCGCGTCAAATACCGCATCGTAGTTCGGCTCGTCCGCGATCTCAGGGACGATTTGTTTGTGGATGATAACGCCGTCTTTGATAACGAAAACGGCTCTAGCTAAAAGCCCCGCAAGCGGTCCTTCGCCGATGATTATGCCGTATTTTTCGCCAAACTCTCTAGCTCTAAAGTCGCTGCCGACTTTTAAATTTTTGATGCCCTCCGTAGAGCAAAATCTCCCCATCGCAAACGGCAGATCCATCGAAATCACGCTTAGTTTGATCGCCTGTTTTGCCGCCATTTTTTCGTTAAATTTACGCGTCTCAGTCGCGCAAACGCCCGTATCTAGCGACGGGACAGTCACTAGTATCTCGATGCCGTTGTTGCCGCCAACCTTAAACTCACCTAGATCCTGCCCGACTAGCGTGACCTCAGGCGCATATGAGCCTACGAATACCTCTTCGCCTTTTAGCGCGACATCTGCGCCGTGAAATTTGACTTTTGTCATGTTTTTCCTTTGTTTTAAATTTAATCGTAACGCGGATATTACCATACTTTTAACAATGGCTGAAAAACAAAGGCGCGCCGATAAATTTAAGACGGTAGTTATCTACAAAGTGCTATACTATTTGACATCAATTATCAAGGAGTGACAAATGAGCGACAAAGAAATCCTAGCTTCGCTCGAAGCAAAACGCACTAAATGCGTCGTCTACACCCGCGTAATGGGCTATCACCGCCCGGTAGAGAGCTTTAACCTCGGCAAAAAAGGCGAGCACAAAGAGCGCGTCAAATTTTGCGAGCCAAAATCCCACTAAACTCCTGCGAGTAAAACGTGAAAGACGCTGATTTTCCGCTTTACTCGCTCACCCCCTTTACGACCCTAGACTACCCCGACAAAACCGCCTGTATAGCGTGGTTTGCGGGCTGTAACATGCGCTGCGCCTACTGCTACAACGTCCCTATCGTCACGGGCGCTGGACAGATCAGCTGCGCCGAGTTTATCAAATTTTTAGACAAGCGCAAAGGCAAGCTTAGCGGCGTGGTTTTTAGCGGCGGCGAATGCACGCTTAGCCCAGCGTTTTTACCGCTAGCTCGCGAAGTAAAGTCTCGCGGCTTTTCGCTCAAAGTAGATACCAACGGCTCAAATTTGACCGCGCTTGGACAGGCTATCTCGCTAAATTTGATCGACTATATCGCGCTTGATTTTAAAGCGCCGAAGGAGAAATTTCTAAAGGTTACCGGCTTAAATTTATATAAAAATTTCTTGCAAACGCTTGAGTTTTTACTACAAAACGGCTTTAAATTTGAGATTAGAACGACGGTGCACGCGGACTTGCTGGGCGAGGACGATATCTCGGCGATGAGCGAGATTTTGTACGAGCACGGATACAGAGGCGTTTATTATCTGCAAAATTTCCTCGACACTGGCGAAAATTTTGGAAATTTAGCGCAAGCAAAGGCTAAATTTGATCCAAATTTGATCCGTTCAAATTTGAAAATAGGGCTTAGAAATTTTTAATATTTTTAGTCAAATTTGACTTGCAAAACGGTAAATTTTTATTTCCAGTTGTGATATTTGCTGATTTTAATAAACGTCACAATCTTTTTTAGCTCAGGCGCGTCGCTTAGAGCCTGCACTTTTACGCTATATTCGCCTTTTTCGAGCTCAGCGCGGAGCAAAACTTCATCGTGAGCAAAGCCTCCGTTTGGCGCGCTGTACCATGAAGCCGCGCCGTATTTTGACAGATCAAAGGTTTCGGTTAGGGTGCTTAAATTTTGCTTTAGCTCGTTTACCTCGCCGCCTTTTGCGTAGCTTATTTTGCGGTTATGTAGAGATTTGAGCATAACTTTTGGCAAGATTTTTTCGCTCGTACAGGCCGCTTTTTCCTCTTCACTCGTGCCAATTGGCTCAGGGACGCCTTGCGTCGTATAACCGTAGTATCCAGCCAGCTTAGCAGCCGTAGACTTCTGGCAAAACCACTTCGTAAACGCCTCTTTACCGTATTCTGGGAAGGCCTCCTCGCTGCGTTTTTCTTCCTCTTTTTGCTTTTACGGATCTTGTGCGTAGATGAAACTTATCTCGTAGATATCGGCCTTTTTGACGGTAAAATTTATATCGGTCGCGCTACCGGCATTCGACATATCGACCTCTTTGTAAATACCATCATCAAGCGTATCGCCTCCCAAAAATCAAATCCATAATAAAACACCGCATAAAAAGCGCCGCTAAAGAGCAGTAAAAATAGGAAAAATTTGATCTTTAAATTTGAGGTTTTATCTGTTTGGCGCATAGGTTTTTACCTCGTAGAGTAAAAAATCATACACGCGCTGCTGCACTAGGCCTTCGTATTCGTCGGCGTCGATGAGTCTGCGTAGGTGCTCAAAGTCGATCTTTAGCGCATAGTTTTTGTTCGCTCTGATGGCCTGGTCGATCGCCAAAAGCAAGCTATCAAGCGTCATAGGATCTTTGCGCTTTATGCGGGAGACGTATTCTTTGGTGGTTTCTATAAGCACGAGTTTGCGGTTCTCGTCGCTGCCGTAAATTTCGCTCGAGATATCGTATAAATTCTCAAAATCATCCTCTTCGGGATTGAGTTTGGCCGAGATGATAGCCGCAAAGACCTTCGCGCGAAACTCTAGCGAGCGGTGATGATAGACCAAAAACTCCCTAAACAACGACAAAAATTTACATTTTATATCAAATCCCATGTTGCCGCCTAAAATATATTTAAGTAAAATTTGAGTAAAATCGCTCTTGCCCTTTCTTAGACCTGTGCAATGTCTCTTCTAGGCACCGCTTCAGGGTGGGAACACAGCAGAGCACTTAGGCTAGGCGTGTGCCGCAGTCATCTGAGAGAGGGTTTTTTTAAACCTGCAAAAGCGAAAAATGTTCCTTAAAATCATCGCAAACTTTTAAAAAATTCACTCCGTCCAAGCTCTGATTTTTCTGAAAAAATTTATCCATATTATTAAAGCCTTCGGTTAGTTCGTTTGACTTCACGCCGTAGCTGATCGAGATCCCCGCCTCGAAAAACGCCGCGAGCTTGTCGCAAAATTTAAGCGCTTTGCCGTCGATGGCGTTAAATTTATCCTCATTTACGTTCTCCATCGTGCCCTCGTGATGCAGAGGCTTTTTCTCGCAGATCCTATTTTCAAACTCGTTTTTGATAAATTTGCCGCCTTCCATGCGGATACCGAGGATATAGCTAAACTCGTCTCTAAAATTTTCAGGCACGAAAGGCAAAATTTTCTCGTCTATCAGGCGCATTTCGTATTCGCTGATTATCTCGTTTAGCCCTTCGATACCGTATTTTACGGGGCTAATGATATCGCGCGTTAGCGACTCGGGCAGATCGTGAAAGAGCGCGCAAAAGAAGTTGTTTTCTAGCCTTGATTTGCAGGCCTTTACCTCAAGCGAGTAAAAATAACTCAAAATCGCCACGACTAACATATGGCCTAGAACCGCCGTTTCAGGGATGCGCGGCGTCTGCGCCCAGCGCTTTTGAAAGCGCAGTCTGCCGGCTAGATCGACTAGCTTGGCTAGCTTTTGATTCATCACGATTTTGCGCACGCCTATTAGCTCGTAATAATCCTCCAGCTCCTCCTCCACGCGCGCTTTTAGCTCGTCTATGTCGCTTAAAAATTTGCTCGTTTGATAAACGATCGAAAACTCCCAGCGCGTCGCGAGATAACTAGCGGCCTTTAGGATCAGGCGCTCTTTGGCGTGAGCTTTGTCTTTGTGCGTGAGATAGCGGCGCATTCGCTCTAAAAATTTACCGCCCTCGACATCCTTTACGAGCCCTTCTAGGATCGTTAACACCCAGGCGTTTATCTGCTCGTTTTTGGTTTTTTGCATCTGATGAAACACATCGGGGCGTATATCCGTGACCACGACTCGCGCGAGAAACTCGAAAATACCGGCCTCGATGATGTAGTTCATATCGGCGCCATGCTCGAGCTTTGCAATAAAATACGCGATGATAAATTTATGCGCCTGCTTGTCAAGCTCGACTAAATTCGTCATCTTGGGATAGTCGTTCCAGCGCGAGATGGACGCAGCTTTAAAGATATGTTCGATCAGCTGCGCGCTTATCATTTATCTTCCGATGATTTTTTCACGACGCGGGCGCGCTTTTCGCCGGCAAATTCAGGCTTTTTAAAACCTTCTTTGCTACTAGCCCTTCGCGGTTTATCGTCAAATTTATCTTTACTCGCGCGAGGTTTTCTATCACCTGTTTTCGCACCTTTTTTATCGGCGCCAAAACTCTTACCGCGAGAGCCGTCTTTGCTAAATTTAGACTCGCGTCCGCCGTAACCGCTTCTATCGAAACTACGCTCGCTATCTCGCAAAAATTTCTCAAATTTCGGCGCTTCAAAGCTTTGCTCTTGCGTTTTTTTGATTATCTCGTCCGAGCAAATTTCAATCACCGTATGGACATTGCCGCGCGGGTTAAAATCACCCGTGATCTTCATCCATTTTGGTGCTAGCTTTCGCTCTAAAACTTCGTAAATTTCGTTTATGCTATCTTCATGGCTGATGTTTCGCGTCATGAAGCTATTGATGTAAAGTTTGATCGCTTTTAGCTCGACGACGAATTTAGCCGGCACATACTCGAGATATATCGTCGCAAAATCAGGATACCCAGATCGCGGGCATAGGCAGCAAAACTCTGGCAGCGTGATCTTGATCTTATAGTCGCGCTCGTGCTTATTTTCCCATATTTCTAGGTCTTTTTCTACGTCAAATTCGCTTATTATTTTCTCGCCGTATTTTGGCTCTACGACCTCATTTTCTTGCATTTTTTTCCTTTAAATTTCTTTTGGCTTCTCTATCAAAAAGCCTTGTGCGAAGTCAGTCTGATAGCGCTCCGCGATGTTGTAAAACTCGTCATCCTCTACAAATCTCACGATGGATTTTACGCCTACTCTTTTTGCGGTCAAATTTAGATTTTCTAACAGGGTTTTAAATTTGTCGTTTTTGATATTTTTGTTAAATTCGATGTCGTAAATAACAAAATCTATCGGCAAATATTTAAAATATTCAAAGCCCGCGTTGTTGCCGCCGAATTTATTAAGCGCAAAGCGGAAACCGAGGTTTTTATACTCCGTTAAAATTTCTCTAAATCTATTTATCTCATCATATACTAGCTTCTCGCTAAACTCGAAAATAACGCGGTTTGGATCGATTTTGCCTAGCTGTACGAACTCTTTTATAAAATTCGTAAATTTTAAATTTCTAATCGAAACCGACGAAATTTCGATAACGATCGGATCTTCGTCTTTAAATTTAAGCTCGGATAGCTTTTTGATGACGTTTATGTCAAAAAGTACCTCGTAGCCGTTTTTGTTCGCGATATTTTGCACTTTTGCTTTTGAGACGAGACCTTGCTTATCGGTGTAAACTTTTACAATGATATTTTTCAAATTTTGCCCGAAACGAAGGCTTTTAACGAGCTGAGTTTGGAAGATAAATCTTTGCATATCGATGCAGTTGCAGACGTCTTTTTCAAGATCGTCGGTGATATCTACTTTATCTTCGCTATCGCTTTCGTTTAGCTTTTGGATGAGATATGAGACCGAGTTTTTGAGGCTTGCTGAGTGATTTATATCGATAGCGTCAAATTTGATCTTTAGCTCGATATTGTAAATTCCGTCGCTTAAAATGCTCTTTTCAAAAACGTTTAAAAGATGGATTAGCTCGGTACTTTTACTCTCGCAAAAGATTAGAAAATATTCGTTTGAATATCTACCTATAAGCGTATTTTTAGACACTTTTTCATTTAGAAATTTTTCCAGTCTCTCGACTAGTCGTTTGAGCAAAATATCGGTGCTAACAAAGCTATAACGTTCGTTTATATCGTTTAAATTTTCGATCTTTAGCATTAGCATATTGCCGCCGCTTTTGCCTTTAAATTTAGAAGCTTGCTTTGATAAAAGTCTTAAAATTTCGTCTCTATTATAGGCTTTTGTTACTTGATCAAGTACGCTCGTTTGAAAGCTTTGATAAATTTTGTAGGCCGTAAAATAAACTTGACATAGAACTAAAATAGTGATCAAAATGATGTCATTGATGTCAAAATCTATATCATCTTTTTTAACGAAAATATACATCAAAATAATAACGCTGAAAATAAAAATAGAAGAGATCTCGAGCGCGGTTTTAAACCTATTTGATCGTTCTTTTAGTTCTGATTTTAGCATTTTACACGTCCAAATGTTTCACGTCTTTTGCGTGCTCTTGTATATAGTTTCTTCGCGGTTCGACCTCGTCGCCCATGAAGAGATTAAACGTATCCGAAGCGCTTACTACATCGTTTATGTTTATCTTTAACAAACGGCGATTTTCAGGGTTCATCGTCGTTTCCCATAGCTGTTCCGGATTCATCTCGCCAAGGCCTTTATAGCGTTGTATATAGGCGCCTTTTTTGGCATTTTTCTCTATCTCGTCTAGTACGTCTATTACATCGCCTTTTAGCTCGATGCCGCGCTCTTTTATCTTTTGACTGATATAAAGCGCTTCCTCATAAAGCGGATTTGTAAATAAATTTTCATTTACCAAAAGCTCTTCCAAACCGCTTTCGGTTTGTACGTAAATTCGTGCCTCTTCTTCACTGACGTATGAGTTTAGGATATTGTGCCCCTGAGCTTCTAAATAATTTTTCAAAATTTCATAAATTTCACCGTAGCTTTTTGAAACGATATCTGGATTTTCAATCATATATCTAACAGCAGAAATCACGCTAAAGCGCTTTTCAAGCTCTTTTAACACGCTTCTATAAGCCGCGACTAGCTTTAAAAAGTCTATGAGATCAGCGTTTCCTATACCTTCAAACTCGACCCCTTCGATACCGGTTTCGATTAGAAATTCGTTCAGTGCTCTTTCATCTTTTAGATAAATCTCTTTTTTGCCCTTTTTATAGCGGTAAAGAGGAGGCTGAGCTAGATAGATGTGACCGTTTTCCACGACTTTGTGTAAAAATCTAAAGAAAAACGTTAAAAGCAGCGTCTGGATATGGCTACCGTCGACGTCGGCATCGGTCATGATGATGATTTTATGATAGCGAAGTCTCTCGGCATCAAATTCGTCGCCGATACCGCAGCCTAGAGCGGTTATCATATTTTTTATTTCGTCTGATTTTAAAATTTTATCTAAGCGCGATTTTTCGACGTTTAAAATTTTACCTTTTAATGGCAAAATCGCTTGAAAAACTCTATCGCGTCCTTGTTTAGCCGAACCGCCCGCAGAGTCGCCCTCCACCAGATAAAGCTCGCTGATCGTTGGATCTTTGCTCTGGCAGTCGGCTAGTTTGCCAGGCAGCGTTCCTATGCTTAAACCCTCTTTTTTACGCGTTAGATCGCGAGCTTTTTTCGCCGCTTCACGTCCGCGCGCCGCCATCAGCGCTTTTTCCATTATCGCGCGAGCTTCGATCGGGTTTTCTTCAAAATATTTACTAAGCACCTCAAAAACCATCTTTTGAACGATAGGTTTTACGTAGCTTGAGCCTAGTTTTCCTTTTGTCTGGCCCTCAAACTGCGGCTCTGGTACCTTTACGCTGATAACTGCGATAAGGCCCTCACGGATATCTTCGCCCGTGATTTTTGTGTCTTTTTCGCGGGCTGCGGCGTTTGCAGAGATATAGTTTGTTATCACGCGAGTTAGACCAGCGCGAAATCCCGCTTCGTGCGTACCGCCGTCAGGAGTTTTGATGTTATTTACGAAGCTTAGTAAATTTTCGCTATAAGTGTCGTTATACATCAAGGCAAAATCAACTAACACATCTTCTTCGCCGCCGCTAAAAGATACCGCTTTACTTACGGCTTCGTTTTTATTTAAATCGGTTACAAAGCTCTCAAGTCCGCCCTCGTAGTGAAAACTCTCGCTTCTACCGTTTCTTTGATCTTTAAAATTTATCGTGATTTTTGGGTTTAGATAGGCTAACTCTCTAAAGCGTTTAGTTAAAATTTCATCGTTAAATTCCGTAACCTCAAAAATGCTGTCATCCGGCCAAAACTCTACCTGAGTTCCGGTTCTATTTGTAGTTTTTATAACTTCCAGGTCGCTTTGCGGGATACCTTTTGAAAACTCTTGTCTATGTAGTTTGCCGTCGCGTTTGATATTTACGACCAGTTTTTTAGAAAGGGCATTTACGACGCTAACGCCAACGCCATGCAGACCGCCTGAAACCTTATAAGTATCTTTATCAAATTTACCGCCTGCGTGAAGTACGGTTAAAACTACAGTAGCGGCTGAAATTTTCTCCGTAGGGTGCATACCTACCGGTATTCCGCGTCCGTTATCGGTGATGATAGCAGAGCCTTCGCGCGTTAGCTCGATATCAATCGTATCGCAGTAGCCCGCCATCGCCTCGTCTATGGAGTTATCGACGACTTCGTAGATCATGTGGTGTAGGCCGCTTATGTTGGTATCGCCGATGTACATGCCTGGGCGTTTTCTAACCGCTTCGAGCCCTTTTAAAACTTTAATATTTTCCGCGCCGTAATTTTGCTGCATTATTTACCTTTGTTTTTTTATAAATTTATCGGCATGATTACCGTTTTTAGCTCGTTTGAGCTCACCGTAAAGGCTAAATTTGAGTCGTTAAATCCAAATTCGAAATATTCCTCTTCGATGCTTTGTAAGAAATCGAGCAAGTATCTATTTTTCACGCCAACGTAGATTTCTTCTTCTAGTCCGGTTGCAAAATCTATTGTGGTTTTAGCCTCAGAGTTATCCTCTACGATGCTTTCAAAGCTTATGGTTTGTGGAGCAAATACGATCTTTGTGCTCTCAGAGATGATTGAGACGGTTTTGATACCTTCTACCATTTTATCTCTGCTTAGTCTTAGTCTTCGTTTTATCTCTTGCGGGATTACTCTGTTGTAGTCAGGAAATCTGCCGTTTATCAGCTTTGTAAAAAACTCGAAATTTGCGCTTTGAGCGATCAGAGTCGTATCGTCGTAGTAAATTTCAATCTTGTCAAAAAATAGCTTTTGTATTTCGCTAATAGCTTTTTTCGGGATTATTAGTGAAAATTCGCTCTGAGTCGGTGTTTCAAATCTAAATACGCTAAGCCTTTTCGTGTCGGTACCGACGATATTTATGTAGTTTTGTTTGATGTCTATAAGAGCGCCGTTTAGCTCAAATTTAGGGTTATTATTGTCGATGCTTGTAAAAATTTTCTTTAAACTTCGTCCAAGCATTACGGCGTCGACTTCAAATTTATTTTTATTTTCTATCGTCGGGAAATTTGGAAAATCTTCAAATTTATACATCGGAAGTTTATATTTTGAGTTTTTTTGTTTTATGTAGAGGTAGTTATTTACTGTCTCTAGTGTGATTTCTTCGTCTTTTAAGCTTCTTATTATGTCAAGTAACTTCTTACCGTTTGCAGTAGCGTTTCCCTCGTCCATGATTTTGACGTTTGAGAGCTTATAGGCTAGACCGATCTCGTGGTCTGTTGCTTTTATATTTAGGATACCGTCTTTTGCTCCAATAAATATATGCGAAGTTATAGCGCTTAGATCCTTTTTCTCTAGGTAAGAATTGCTATTTGTTACGATGCTTTCTAAAGCGTTTTTATTAATCGCGACTTTCATTTTTTTCCTTTTGTTTTTAAATTTCTTTTAGTAGCATTAGTAGGGGGCGTGAAAAGTTTAAAACTGCTTTTATTTGCTTTAAATAGGGCATTTGCAGCGTTAAAAAAACTGCTTATTTTTTCACTTTTATTCACGTTTTTACTCTTTGGTTAAAATTTTATTCTTTAGTTCTTCGACGCGAACTTTAAAATACTCATTCGTTTCGATTAGTTCGTTTATTTTTTTTATGCTGTGGCTTACGGCTGAGTGATCTTTCATGTTAAAAAATTGCGCAATCTGCGGCATCGAGTTTGGCGTCAAATTTTTAGCCAGATATATCACGATGCGTCTAGCCTCGACGATATTTTTCGAGCGGGATTTACTTTTCATATCGCTTGGTTTGACGTTTAGCTCTTTGCTCACGATTTCAACGATATTTTCTAGGTTTATATTTTCGCGTTTTTCTTTTATCTGATCGCGCAGGATATTTTTTGCAAACTCTAGCGTGATTTCCTGCCTCATGAGCCTTGCGTAAGCGTTTAAATTTATTATCGCGCTTTCGATTTCTCGGATGTTGTCGCCCATGTTTGTTGCGATGTAGTTTATGACGTCTTTGTCGAGGTAAATTTTATCAAATTCGCATTTTTTCTTGATGATTGCGATTTTAGTATCGAGTTCCGGCGGCGTGATGTCTGCGATGATACCCCACTCAAAACGCGTTCTTAGTCTATCTTCAAAGCCTTTTAGCAGCTTTGGTTGGCGGTCCGAGGTCATCACGATCTGGCCGTTTTTGGCGTGAAGCTCGTTAAACGTATGGAAAAATTCCTCTTGGATTTTATCCGTTTTGCCTAAAAACTGCACGTCGTCGATGAGTAAAACGTCGCAGTTTCGGTACTTTTCGCGAAATCGCTCCATCGAGTGGTTGTTGAGGTTATAAGTAAAATCCGTGATAAACTGC
This sequence comes from Campylobacter showae CSUNSWCD, assembly GCF_000313615.1. Lineage (NCBI taxonomy): Bacteria > Pseudomonadati > Campylobacterota > Epsilonproteobacteria > Campylobacterales > Campylobacteraceae > Campylobacter > Campylobacter showae. The sequence continues at coordinate 73,207 of NZ_AMZQ01000007.1, forward strand.
TCGCTTGTTACGCAAATAACCATTTTGCCGCCGTTTAGGCAAAAATTTCCGACTGATTGCAAAAGGTGCGTTTTGCCAAGTCCGGTTGGGCCGTAGATAAAAAGCGGATTGTAAATTTTACCCAGCTGCTCGGAAACAGCTTTCGCGCTTAAAAATGCGAATTGATTCGAGTCGCCGACGACGAAATTTTCAAAAGTGTAGCTTGGATTTAGCAGGCTGCTTTGCGCTTTTATCTCTTTTACGTCCACTTTTTTAGCCGGTTTGCTTTGCGTTTTGGTCGCGGCTAGGACGTTGATCACGGGTTTTTGTCCGGTTTTTACTTCAAAAAGATGAGCGATTTTGGAGGCGTATTTGGTCTGGATAAATTTAGCGATAATCTCGTTTGGCGCGTTAAATACGACGTTCGTTGAGTTTGAGCTTTTTTCGTTAAATTTAAGCTGCTTGATGTAGCATTCAAATTCCGACGGTAAAATTTCTTTGGAAAGTAGCTCCAAAACCTCGTTTGCGACCAAATTTTTGCCTTTAAGATTAATTCGCTAGATTTTATCTTAAATTTGTTAAAATGGCGTTGAAATTCGTTTTTCACACCGTGAAAAAAGCGTGAAAAACTGTTGAAAAGGATGAGATGAAAATTTTAGGAATCGATCCGGGATCGCGAAATTGCGGCTATGCAATCGTCGAAAAGACGCCCGTGAAAACCTTTTTGATCGAGGCGGGACTAATCAAAATAAAACCGAATTCTTTGCAGTATCAAATCACCGAACTTTGCGAGGGACTTGATCTGATTTTTAAAAATCACAAATTTGACGAAGTGGCGATCGAGGACATATTTTTTGCTTATAATCCAAAAACGGTTTTAAAGCTCGCGCAGTTTCGAGGGGCGCTTAGTCTTAAAATTTTGCAGCTTCACGGAGATTTTGCCGAGTACACGCCGCTTCAGGTTAAAAAAACGGTCACCGGCAAAGCCAAGGCAGATAAAGAGCAGGTGGCCTTTATGGTTAAGAAAATTCTGGGTATAACAAAGGAGATCAAACCGCTTGATATCACCGACGCTATCGCTATCGCGCTAACGCACGCAAATAATCTACGCTTAAAATAAGTTCAAATTTTTGATTGTTATTTATTAAAATTTGGCTTCAAATTTTGCCCTTTGTTAGCGCAAAATTTGATTGCTTGAAAATTTATCTCCGCGCTTAATCAACTACCGTAATCCCCGCATCCGCGCAGGCTTTTCTCGCCTTTTTGGATATGCCGATGCCGGTCGTCTCGATTTTTTTAAGATTAATGAATGGCGCAAGCTCGGCAGCATCGATGTTTTTGATGTCGAAAAGCTCGTCCTCGCCGTCCCAATCAGGCGCGATTTGCAGATAAATTTCGTTTCCGCCGTCAAGATAGAGCTCGCTCACCTGCTCCGCCAGATTTGCAGGAACCGGATAGTCCTTGAACCACTTTTTGGCTTGCGGCAGCGCGCCGAAGTCCGCATACGGATCGATGCCGCGCTCCTTGCAGTACTCAAACACGTCAAATTTAGGCTCCAGCAGTGCTTTTTCATACATCAGCTCGTTCATCACGGCGAGCTTGAAATTTAGGTTTTTAAACATGAGTTTTGGCTCGTTTGTGCGCACGATCTCATACTTGTCGCTTGGCTTAGCATGAGATTTTTTAGCATCGTGGTAAAAGCAAATCTCGCTGATCGGCACGGGTGCGTTTCGCACGATACCCTCTATCTCGCCAGTTTCGCTTTTTGCCAGGCGCTCGGCAAAGCTAAATTTCTCGATCCGCTCTCTCACGGCGTCCGCTAACGTCAGCGAAATTTGATACTCGCCGATTCGCGCGTCAAGATAGATGTAGGCGTCTCGCAGCTGCTTTTCCTTGACCGCATCAAGCGGGGCTTTACCACCAAAGGTGATCTCGCCGTTAAAAAGCTCGCGCGGAAAGAGCCTTTTGCCTGTGTCTTTTTGGCGTTCGATGAGCAAATTTATCTCTTTTATCCTGCCGCTAGGTTCCGCAAAACACCAAATACCAAGCTCGTCGTAAAGGGCTAAGGCGTTTGGCTCATATCCGCCATTTTTTGCTGCTTTGTAATCAGGCGGCACGATGCGCGGGACGAGGTTTAAAATTTTGTTTAGTTCATCGATCAGAGCGTCATTTGCAAGTAAAATTTTATTTATAAAAATGCCCTTTTTATTCACGTCGATTTTGATGTTTTGCATTTTGCTTTCCCTATGTACTTTTAAAAGATAAATTTATGATTTCTTAAAATAATTTTTAGATAGTTATATTCTTTATCTAAACTATACATATTAGCTATCATATTCTACGAGGGTATCAAATATATTCAAAATATTATCTGGTTGTAGTGCCCATCTGTAAGATGGATGTATTTCCCAATCAAAGCCAAAATCTGTATGTGTATTTGCCAAAAACCTATTTTCTTCGAAATACTTTCTTATTATTTTTCCATCAGATTCTTTTTTTCTAGCGGTTAAAAAGTTAATTTTATACATAAATATGCAAAGATCTTTTTCTGTTGCTTCTTTTCCATTAGCAAAAATAAATTTAGGCATATTGTTAATTATATTTTTAACTTTTTTATTTAAATTTGCATCTGTAAACTGATATGCTTCACCCGAATTCTTTTCATATTTTGTAGGTTTCATATTTAGAAGCAATCTTTCAATAGTAGGTAATTCAGATTTAAATTCATTAATGGTATCTTGAAGTCTACCTTGTGAATATAGTTCAAATATTTTGTTTAATTCCTCTGTCCCAATTTTATTGTGGTTATTTCTTTTCGCTTCTTTTGCAGATAGCCAACAAAGTTTAATAAGATCACGTGGTCGTTTTCTTATTAAAGACATAAGTAATTTGTATATTGGTATATTGGACCACTTTCCGTGTCCGTGAAATCTATCTTCAAATACATAGCTAAGTATATTATTGGAAATTTCAGTTTGTTCTAATTTTAATAACTCTCTTTCTTCAACATTACCACCAAAATACGTAACAATTCTTTTAGCAAGTAATGCCAAGATACCATGATTATCCCAGGTAACCCACACTACATTACTCTCAACTTTATCAGTAGACTCATCATTTGTTCTATATAAATAATAAACATCTGTACGAAGGCTTATTTTAAAATTTATAGATCTATTGGTATTGGAAATATCTCTAATAGCATTTAGCATAGCTGAAATTCTTTTTATATCATCCCTTTTACCTTCCCAACCACGATCTAAATCATCTATAAAAATAATTATTTTTTTATCACTTAAAAAATGTTGAGCAATTGCATTTTTTTCTTGACTAATATTAATTTTTAAATTTTTTAAACAATCCACCAAAGTGTCTATTATGCTAGATTTTAAATTTTTTATTGGTTTCCCAAAAGTACTAATTTTATCAATGGCTTTATTTATGATGATTTTTGTGAGCTCATCTTTCCATATTTTTACTAATTTATTATGACCATCATCTTTTGATTCGTTTATACCTTCAATATCATCTGGTGTTAGCATTATAGTTAGTATATTATCTTTTTCAAATTCTTGTCGCATCACTTGAAAAATAGCTGATTTTCCAATTCCTTTATGTCCAACAGCTATACGAAGTGGTAAATTCGCTTTTATTTCTTCGTATATATCTGCCTTAAAGTAATATTCTATCAATCTTTCTGGCTTTTCATCCTCTGCAGCTTCACTTCCGAATAATGCCGCTATTTCTTCATCATTAAATTTTAATTCCTTTTTTTTCATATTGTACATTTTTTACTCCTTTATTTTATATCTATACATTTTTCAAAGATAAATTTATGCTCCTGAGGCAGCGACTCGTAAAGCTTTAGCGAGAGGTTTCTGATCTCCCAAAGCGCTGATTTTGAGCTGCGTAGCGAGAGGAAATTTTGCAAACTGCGCGCGTTTACGCTCCACGTGAGCTCGGTTTTGTAGCACTCGGGTAAGCAGTACTTGACGATGTCGAGGCTTTTTGTGGTGTTTGCGAGGATCTCGCGCAGATTTTCCAGCGCTTTGATGCTTGCGTTATCGACCGTTTCGTCACCCGTTAATACAATAAATCTCGCCGCCCGCTCAAAGTCGCCAAGCTCAAATTTAGCCTCTTTTTTTAGCTCTTTTAGCGTGTAGCGCGTTGATTTGACGCTGAGGCTCGCCACGCGGTGACGGGCTAGTTCTTGTAGCAGGGCGCGCGAGATGCCTTGGATGTAGAAGTTGTAGGAAAGGTGCTCGAGCGTGCTGGCGTGTTTAAATTTATTGCCGACGCGCTCGATGAGCTCGACATCTTTTTCACCGCCATTGTCGCCTTTTTCAAAGCTTTGCCAACACGTACGGATCGCGTGCGAGCAGATATTTAGCGGAGTATAATTTAGAAGCGTTACTTGCATTTTTGACTCTTTTAGTTAAATTTAGCGGTAAATTTAGCTAAAAATTGATAAAAATTTGATTTTAAACTTGTATTCTAGTTTTTACCGACAGTACGGTAAAATTTACAAATTTAGTTCTAAATAATGTCAATACAATTATTTATCTCTATAATGAGAGCCGCACTGAATGATTTTAATAATGTCGTTTTCTATTTTGTAGACTATCCTGTTTGCACCGTCTATGCGTCTACTATGATACTCACTTAGATTACCCGTTAGCCTTTCTGGTTTACCAATGCCTTCATAGCCGTTTCTATCGATATCTTTTATGAGCTCTAAAATTCTTTTTAAGACTTTTTTATCATTTTGTTGCCAGTAAATAAATTCGTCCCAAGCATCGTCCGACCAAGCCTTAATCATTCAAAACCTCATGAATTTGACCGCCCGTAGTTTTCATTTGCTCCGCATTTTTTTCGAGCCTTTTTAAATTTTCTTGCGAAAAAAATGGGTCGGCCTTAAGCTCAAACGGTATACCTCGATGCATTATAATTTGTTTATAAAATGCATTCGTAGCCGAACTAAGAGTGAGACCGATATCAGCTAAAATTTGCTCGACAGCTTTTTTATCGTTATCGTTTACGCGAATATTTACGCTTGCCATTTTATATCCTTTTTGATTTGCATTGTATCATTTTGTATTTACTATGTAAAGGATTATTGTATTTTTTAGATAGAATAAGACGCTAAAATTTAGCGTCTTATTTGGGTTATTTTATTTTAATTGAAGCAGCGTGTTTAGCATTTCGTCGCTAGTCGTGATCGTCTTTGAGTTAGCTTGGAAGCCACGCTGTACGACGATGAGCTGAGTTAGCGAGCGAGATAGATCGACGTTGCTCATCTCAAGGCTCGAGGCTGAGATCTTACCGCGTCCGGCAGTTTGAGCCGCGCCGATGATCGGATCGCCCGAGTTTGCCGTGCGCGAGAAGAGGTTTCCGCCTTCGCCGGCTAAGCCTTGATTGTTTGCAAATTTAGCAACGCCCACTTGCGCTAGTCCTAGGCTTCGGCCGTTCGTAAATGATCCCACGAGCGTTCCGCTTTGATCTATCCTGATACCGTTTAGCTCGCCGCTAGCGTAGCCGTCTTGGCTGATGTCTGCGGTGCTTGAGTTGTTATCGGTGCTCGTTAGTCCGTCCGTGGTCTGCGTAGTGCCGAATTTTAGTTCGATGTGCTGGCCTATAGCTGAGCCGTTTTGTGCGCCGAAGGTAATGCTAGCCGGGCTATATGTCGCTAGCGAGCCGTCCGGGTTAAATCTCACGTAACCAGTGATCACGTTTGCAGGTTCGCCATCTTGATTTATTCGGTTCGGTTCGGCTACTTGGATAACCATCGTCCACTCGGTTCCGCCGTTTTCTGTGTAGCCGCGTTTTACGAAGTCCATTTTTATATTATGCTTCGTACCTAAGCTATCGTAAAGATCGGTGCTTGAGCTATGAGCCGCCATATTCAAACCATCGGTAACTCTTGCAGAGTCGCCAGAGCTTAATGATCCTGAAATAGGCGCCATAGATGCGGTAAATTTGACGTTTTCGGTTACGTTATTGGCGGCATTTGTTAAGCCCGTAACTGTCAGGTTCATATTATGGTCATCCATAAAAGTATCTGCTGTAGGAGTATCATCATTGTCATTTGATGCATCTCCTCTAGGGTTTCTTATCTGAAATTGCCCATGTTCATTAACGGTTACTTCGACACCGTCGTTTTTATTACCTGTTTTTTCTGACGGACCAGGGGTTCCAGTAGAAGCTAAAGAGTTTGTAAAAGTGGTTTCATTAGGGGTAGATCCAGTATTTCCTACAACTGTACCATTATAATTCGTCCACAATCTTGCGTCTTTTTGCATAGCTTCACGTAGATCCTCGGTAGTTGTTACTTGTCTAGCTACTGCATCATCGTATTTATGTACTGCACTTACGCGAGTTTTATTGTATGTATATTGATATGCCGTTATTATATTAGTATCAGCAAAAGTTTTATCCGGGTCGGTGCCAGTATGTGAAGTAATTGTATTTCCTGCATTTAAGACCATTTTTATATTTTTAGTATTTGCTGTGGTGCCTAAATTATTTCTATTCGTAAGTACTAGTTTATTTCCATTTGAAACACTAGCTTCTACTCCAGTTTTACTATATCGTTCGTTTATTACAGATGCTAGCTGACTAATGTTTTTAATATCATTAGCTACTATAGTCTCTCCATTTAGGGTTATGTTAAGAATTTTTGCTGGACTGATGTCTCCAGTATTGCTTGCACCGACATCTAAAAGTTGAGTTTTAGCATCGGCGTAGCTAGCCCATATGCCTTGACCTGTTCTTAAATTATACGCATCGCCGGCATTATTAAATAAAACGCCAAGATCGGCTCCGCGCTCCGTCATCCTCTGTTCACCGTTTCTATTTACGTAGAATCTATCCGAACCTATATTATTTTCATCATGTTGCTCGGTTGCTACGTCATTTACGCCGTTATTATTTAAATCAACGAAACCGTGGTGTTGATCAAGTCGGTAGATAGGTATCTTTTTATTTCCTACGTCGTTACCGCTGTCTAAGTTTCCTTTTAGCGCGATGTTTGTCGTAGCGCGCGCAGGCACGGTTAGGCCGACTGGGATCTTTATATCGCCGATAGGTCTAGTAGGATCGATCTCTCCCGTTTCCTCGTCTCTCATCCAGCCTTGTACGATGTTGCCGCCGTTATCGACGAAGTTACCTTCGCTATCTCTTGAAAAGTCGCCGTTTCTGGTGTAGTAGGTGGTTTTGCCGCCGTCCGAGCTCACCATGAAAAATCCGTCGCCCTGAAGCGCGATATCGGTTTGTTTGTCGGTGGTTTGCAGCGAGCCTTGCTTAAAAATCCTCGTAGTGGAGTTTATCTGCGTGCCTAGGCCAACTTCCATGTTATTTACGCCGCCGTGTTGATTTTGCGGTGCGGTGGCGATACGCGAAGTTTGGTAGATAAGGTCGTCGAAATTTGCGCGGTTGTATTTGTAGCCGACGGTGTTTACGTTAGCGATGTTGTTACCCTCAACATCCATAGCGATCTGGTGAGCTTGCAGTCCCGTAACGCCCGACCAAAGTGATCTCATCATAGCTTTATCCTTTTTGAAAAGTGAATTTTAAGATGACTTAAGCAAAAGACGTTCCAAATTTAAATTTGATTTTAGTTTAGTCTTCGCGAAGGTAGTAGCGAAAAAGAGTATATGAGTTAAATTTGTAAATTTACTTCAAATTTAAGCAGAAAAAGTTAAGGCGAAGTATCGCGAGATGGATTTAAGGGTTGCGACGTAAAAATTTAGCGAAGATAAGACATGTAGTCTATCGAGCTAAATTTTTACTAGCTCCGTTAAAGACGCTCGCGAGACAAGCCGCCAAATTTAGAGAATCATCGCGCCTATTACACCGCCGATTAGTAGCGGTATATTAAAGAAGATGAAAGTCGGCACGCACGTATCGTAAATATGATTGTGCTGGCCGTCGGCATTTAGACCGCTCGTAGGCCCTAGCGTGCTGTCGCTAGCTGGACTGCCCGCATCGCCCAGAGCCGCCGCGATACCAACTAGCAAGATGATAGCCGCCGGAGAAAATCCCAGCGAAAGCGAAAACGGCACGTAGATCGCCGCGATGATCGGTATCGTGCCAAAGCTCGTGCCGATACCCATAGTAACGAGCAAGCCGATAGCCAGCATCAGTATTGCGCCGCCTATTTTGCCGCCGGCGACTGCACTAGCAAAGCTCACTAACTGCTCGATACCGCCGCTCTCGCGCAAAACCGAGCCAAAGCCCGCGGCAACGAGCATGATAAATGCGATAAAGCCCATCATCGCTAGACCGCTGTCCATGATTTTGTCGATTTTTCGGTACTCGATACCGCCAAAAACCACCATAACGAGCAGGCCGATAAGCGCGCCAAGAGGCATACTCTCGGTATAAATTTGCACTCCAAACGCCGCAACCGCACCGCCTAGAACCGCCCACTCTTTTTTCGTCATTTTTAGGCTTGCGGCCAACTGCGCCTCTTGCTCTTCGCTCGTTTCAAATTTGGTGTGCGCGTAGTCGCGTTTTTTGCGGTAAAAGACGAAAACGGCTAAAAGCAAGCCCACTAGCATAGAAAGGCCACCGATCCACATTACGCTTGAGATCTCGCTCATCTGCACCTCTACGCCGTTGTTTGCGAGCTCTTTTTTGATGATACCGTGAAAAATAAGTCCAAAACCAACGCTAAGGCTCACGTACGGCGCCTCTAGTCCGAAAGTTAGCGCGCACGCGACGGCTCGGCGGTCGATGCCTAGGCGGTTCATCAGCGGCAAAAGCGGCGGGATAAGAATCGGGATAAAAGCGATGTGAACCGGGATCAAATTTTGCGAAAAGCACGCAATCGCGGCGATTATCAGAGCAAAATAGGTGCTAGTTTTTGCTAGAGCCTTGCTAACGGCGTTTATGAGGATCGCGGTTAGGTTTGTGTTGGCTATCGCGGCTGCGAGAGCGCCGAGCAGGATATAGCTGAGCGAGGTTTCTAGGTTGCCTTTCATACCCGTTATCAGCGTCGATGTGGTAGCCGTTAGCGCGTCGAAAAACGCCCCTACGCCGGCAAATCCGCCGTGATAGATGAGACCCGCGACTAGGGCGGAGACGAGGATGGAAAGCAGGATATTAAACCTTAACAAACAAAGCACAGTCATCACGAGGATACTGATTACGACGGGGTTGGTTAGCATTATTTTCCTTTTTGTAAATCAAATTCTTAAATCAAATTTCACCGCCGATCAAATTTGACGACTAGCGGCGAACGGGCGTCAAATTTATCTAACGCGGATGCCTACTTGCGGGCGAGGCGAATAGTAATAATCGTCGCGTCTGTCGCGGTATCCGTCATCGTATCCGTCGTCATAGCCTCTCTCGTAGCTTCGGTCGTCCGATTTGCTCGAGCCGCCTTTTTTTATGTTATTGTTTTTTATGTATTGATCGACTAGTTTATCGCGATAGTCTCTGCCTCGGTCGGTTTGTTTGTAGCCGCCGTACGGAGGGTCCATATATATCACTACGTCGTCGTCGTATCTATCTCGGTGGCGGCGTTTTTTGTATTTGTAGCTGTTGTCCGGGATGACTATTAAAGATTCGTTTGAATAACGGTCGTAAGCGTTTGCCAAATTTAAACAAAACGCTGTAAAAAGAGCGATTAAAACAAGTTTTTTCATGTCAAATCCTTTCTGGTTATTTCTAAATCATTTTATAACATCAAATTTAAAATAAAGTAAATTTTTAGCGCAAATATATTACAATTTTGTAAATTTCCCCAAGGAGTTTTCAATGAAAAAATCGTTTTTTAACGCATCGAAGATTGCGGCTTTGGCTCTGCCTTTTCTTTTGACGGGTTGCATGTCGTCGATGAGTATGGGCTCACCTGAGGCTAAAACGACGGCCACTGGCTCAGCTGCGGGCTCAAACGTGCAAAATGCAAACCCCGGACTAACCAGATGTACCGAGTCTATGGGTACGGTTACGATTTATGAGGATAGAAACAGCGACTGGTACTCCGTCGTAACCGGGCAGTACAAGCTAACATCTACTATCCCGGTTCTTAGGCTCCTAGCTCAGCAGTCAAACTGCTTCGTCGTCGTCGAGCGCAGCAAAGCGTTTAACCAAATGCTAGAAGAGCGCGCGTTGATGGAGTCGGGCGAGCTTAGAAAGAACTCGAATTTCAAAAAAGGTCAGATGGTTGCCGCGGACTACACTTTAACTCCTACGATAACATTTAGCGAGAGCAACACTAGCGGTCTAGGCGGTGTCGTAGGCGCATTTTTCGGCTCAGTCGCAGGTGCTGTAGCCGGCGGGTTTAGCACAAGCGACGTAAGTACTGTTCTAACGCTAATCGAAAACCGATCGGGCGTACAGTTAGCGGCAGCCGAGGGAAGCGCTAGAAATACGGACTTTGCAGGACTTGGGGGCTTATTTGGTAGTAAGGTAGGCGGAGGACTTGGGGCCTACGCTAATACGCCTGAAGGTAAGGTTATAGTAGCAGCCTTCACCGACTCGATGAATAACCTAATAGAAGCCGTCAGAAACTACAAAATGCAAACCGTAAAAGGCGGTTTGGGCGCGGGCGGCGCGATGAAAGTAGCGGATTAATTTTATCTTCGTTAGGCTAGAGTGACCAGAATCGCTCTAGCCTTTTATAAGCACAAAGCAATCTCTGCATTGCGCTTAAATTTGAGCTTTCGGGCTCAAATTTGCATATTTTTCTACGTCAAATTTCGATTTCCTATTTAAAAAGACCTGCGTTAAATTTACTTCAAATTCTAGTTCGAAAAATTATAGCGGTGAGTAAAATTTACTCAAATTTGACTTAGTTAGAAAGCAAAAGTCCAAATTTAGGCTCGGTAATAAATATTAAATTTTACTTCGCGTGTAGCTCTTTTGCGTATTTTGACTTTTCGAGATTTTCGATTAGCTTTTGCGTGCGCATATCTCTGGCCTCGGGCACTAGATGAAACCACGTATCGTGCAGAAATTTACGCGGAAAATAGCTATCTTTATAATCGCCGATCATCTCAAAGCCGTTATCTTCGATGAGTTTTTTTACGTCTTTTAGAAATTTTTGATTATCCGCGGCGTGCGGGTAGTTTAGATCGTAGCAGTCGTCGCCTGCGACAGCCGGGTAGGTAAAGATAAATTTGATCCCTTTTTCGCGCTCAAGTTTTTTCATAAAATTTAAATTTTCTTTGAAAATATCGCTTATACCGATTTTGCCGCCTGAAAAATCAGTAAAAAATATGTATTTTTGGCACGGCATCTGTGTGTCTTTGGCTTCTTCTACTTTGCCGGTGTATTTATAATCGCCGCGTTCGCCGTTTCTAAAATCCGGCGAAAAATCGTGCACGGCTTGAGGCTTGCGGTTGATAAAGTTATCGAAATTTATCTCAAACGCCGCTATTTCTTTATAGTCTCTTATTGCCGCGTTTATAAATGCTTGAAACGGGATTTGCGATATAGTTTTTAGCTTTTCAAAAAACGGTAAATAGTCGTAAAAATGGTGAATCTCAAAAAAAAGTCCGTAGTAATAAGTATCGGGCGGAACATCGTTGATGTAGTACCTGTACTCCAAAGGCAGGATAAAAATATCTCCTTTATGCGCTAGTTTGGCCGCTCGGTAGAGTCTGTGGCGTAGCGGATAACCGCCGTGATCGGCTAAATTTATAACCAGCTTGCCAAAGTGCTTTTCAAGCATCTGGGAGTTGATACCGTGATAGGAGTTTGAGCCGCTTTCGACGATGATACGGTTTTGTTCGGTCGTGTTTGAGATGAGGTAGTTTTTATACGCGTAGTGATGAGCCGACGAAACCCTGATGAGAAACATCGCAAACGCCATATAAAACGCGATCATAACCAGAGTCAAAATAGGAAGCGTCAAAAGAAAAATTTTATATTTTTTCAAATTTAATCCTAAAAGTTAAAGTACAAAAACGGCGACTCCTGCGCGCCGGAGTTAATCGCAAAAACCAAAGCAAGCAAAAATGCCGTAAAGAGTGCGGTAAGAAAGCCAAATTTTGCTCTAGCGGCCATTTCGTTCGAGTTTCGCCCAAAAATCGTAACCAAAAGCGTAATACCCATAATAGCGCAAAACGTACCCATGGCTATTTGCGGTGTTTCCATAAAATTTATTTGATTGTATCCCAGAGAGTTGCTTATGTACTCTAAGTAGTTAAAATTTATCTTAACCGAGCTAAAATCAAACATGCCTTTTAGCACTTTCATCGCGCTATCTAGGTCTCTGGCGCGGAAAAATATCCAAGTGATATTTATAAAATTAAACGTTATAAACCAAGCTAAAAATTTATTCATCGGGCGAAAATGCGCGCCGTAAAATCTACAAATCATCATCGCAAACCCGTGTAGCGCGCCCCAGATGATAAACATCCAACCCGCTCCGTGCCAAAGTCCGCCTAGCAAAAATACCGCAAAAACGTTGGCGTAAGTGCGGTATTCGCCTCTGCGGTTGCCGCCTAGTGGGATATAGATGTAGTCGCGTAAAAATCTCGAAAGCGTCATATGCCATCTGTGCCAAAAGTCTTGGATATTTAGCGCTTTGTAGGGAGAGTTGAAATTTAACGGTAGGATAATGTTAAACATATATGAAATGCCGATCGCCATATCGGTGTAACCGCTAAAATCGAAATATAGCTGTAAAGTGTAGCTAAGGCTCGTGATCCATGCCTCGCTCATGCTAAGAGTCGTATACACGTCAAAACCATGAAGGGCAAATCTAGCGAAAAAATCTGCCACTACGACTTTTTTAAAAAGCCCGATCGAAAATAAAAAAAGTCCGATGCTTAAATTTTTATAGTTTATGCACTTTAAACGTAAATTTGCAAACTGCGGCATCATCTCGGCGTGGTGGATGATAGGACCGGCTAAAAGATGCGGAAAATACGTCACGAAAAGAGCGTAGCGAAGGAAGCTGGGCTCTTTTACTTTTTCGTGATAACAGTCTACTAGAAACGCTATTTGCGTAAATGTAAAAAAGCTGATGCCAAGAGGTAAAATAACGTGGTGAAGCGGTACGTCGGCGCCGAAAATTCCGTTAAAATTTTCTATCAGAAAGTCGGTGTATTTGTAGTAGGCCAGTAGGGCTAAATTTGCCGCGACGCCTGCCCACAAAATAAGCTTTTTGCGAGATGGGTGAGCGCAGAGCAGATGACCGACGTAGAAGTTAAACGTAATCGAACCTAAAATAAGCGGGATATAAATAAAATTCCAATATCCATAAAAAAATAGCGAAGCGACCGTGAGCCAAAAGATACTGAGTTGAACGAATTTGAGCTTATTTAAAACAAAATAAACTCCAAAAGTAATCGGTAAGAAAAAAACTATAAACGCAAATGAGTTAAAAAGCATTTTTACCCTTATTTTAAAAGAGTTTAAATATACTCAAATTTGATTTAAATTAAGCTTTTTAAAGCTAAATTCGATAAAATCGCCTAAATTCCATTAAAAGGATCAAATTTGAGAAGCGATATAATCAAAAAAGGCTACACAAGAGCCCCACACCGCTCACTTTTACGTGCGACTGGGTTAAAAGACGAGGACTTTACCAAGCCATTTATCGGCGTTGCTAACAGCTTTATAGAGATTATCCCTGGGCACTTTTTCTTAAACAAATACGCTCAAATTTTAAAAGATGAAATTCGCAAAAATGGCTGTGTGCCGTTTGAATTTAACTGCATAGGCGTGGATGATGGCATCGCGATGGGGCACTCTGGGATGCTATATAGCTTGCCAAGCCGCGAGATCATCGCAAACTCTATAGAGACCGTAATGAACGCGCACGCACTTGACGCGCTTGTTTGTATGCCAAACTGTGACAAGATCGTCCCTGGCATGGTTATGGGCGCTTTAAGGGTCAATGTCCCGACCATTTTTGTAAGCGGTGGTCCGATGAAAAAAGGCCACACAAAGGACGGCAGGCCGATAGATCTTGCGACTGCGTTTGAGGCGGTTGGCAAATTTGAGACCAAAGAGATAGACGAAGCCGAGCTAAGAGATATCGAGTGCAATGCATGTCCGAGTGGGGGCAGCTGTAGCGGTATGTTTACGGCAAACTCTATGAACACACTTTGTGAGGCGATGGGTATAGCGCTTTCTGGCAACGGTACTATCCTAGCACTTACCCCAGAGCGCGAGGAGCTCATCAGGCAGGCTGCTCGCAGGATCTGTCAGATCGCCCTTGATGAGAAATTTAAGATAAGAAACATACTAAATGGAAAGGCGATCCGCAACGCACTTGTCGTTGATATGGCGATGGGTGGCAGCAGCAACACCGTCCTTCACATGCTAGCTATCTCAAGAGAGGCTGGGGTAAATTTAGACATAAAAGAGCTAAATAAGATCAGTCAAAACATCGCCCATATCGCTAAGATCAGCCCGAGCTTGCCAAACGTACACATGGAGGATATCGGCAGGGCTGGTGGCATGAATGCGGTGATAAAAGAAATTTCACGCAGAGATAACGGCATGCTAAGCTTAGACAACCTAACAGTTAGCGGCGAAACTTTGGGCGAGCGCGTACAGGCTAGTGACATCAAAGACGAAAGCGTCATCCACAAGGTGGAAAATGCCTATTCGCAGGTTGGCGGACTTGCCATTTTGTTTGGAAATTTAGCCGAGCAAGGCTGTGTCATCAAGACGGCTGGCATCGTTGGCGAGCGTAAATTTAGCGGTAAAGCGGTCTGCTTTAACTCACAAGATGAAGCCATAGCTGGCATCTCAAGCGGTAAAGTCGATAAAGGCGACGTAGTCGTCATCCGCTACGAAGGCCCACGCGGAGGCCCTGGCATGCAAGAGATGCTAAGCCCTACTTCACTCATCATGGGGCGTGGCCTTGGCGCAGACGTAGCGCTCATCACAGATGGTCGCTTTAGTGGGGCGACAAGAGGTCTAAGTATCGGCCACGTAAGCCCAGAAGCTGCTGAAGGCGGCATGATAGGCCTGCTACAAGATGGCGACATCATCGATATAGACGTCGATAAATACGAGATAAACGTTCGCCTAAGCGATGAGGAGATCGCCGAGCGCAGGGCTAAATTTAAACCAGTAGATAAGGCACTAACCTCTCGCTGGCTAAGGCAGTATCAAAAGCTAGTCACAAACGCAAGCAATGGAGCGATATTAGAGGTGTAAATAACTAAAGAGCTTTTGCTCTTTAGATTAAATTTAAAGGATATTTTTGAAACATAAATTTACTTATATAGACCTTTTTGCAGGAGTTGGTGGCTTCTCTTTTGCACTTAAGTCAATGGGGGGGGGTAGCAAGCTGTTTATATGCTAGTGAAATAGATAAATTTGCATCCATCACATATACACTAAATCACAACCTTACTCCGTTTGGTGATATAACAAAACAAGAGACAAAAGATAAAATCCCAAAAAATTTTGATATTTTGTGCGGTGGTTTCCCTTGTCAAGCTTTTTCGATCGCTGGTTATCAAAAAGGTTTTGATGATGCCCGAGGAACGCTGTTTTTTGAAATTTTATCAATCGCAAAAAAACATAAGCCTAAAGTCTTATTTTTAGAAAATGTCAAAAATTTAAAAAATCACGACAACGGCAACACTTTTAAAGTAATAAAAAATTCTCTTGAAAGCATAGGCTACTATGTTTATAGCGATGTTTTAAATTCTGCTACACACGCAAATATCCCACAAAATAGAGAGAGAATTTTTATAGTTGCATTTAATAAAAACAAAGTTAAAAACTATGAAAAATTTACATTTCCAAAGCCTATAAAACTAACAAAAAAGATAAAAGAGATCATTTTAAAAGAAAAACAGGATGATTATTTTTACTACACACCAGAGAAAAACAAATTTTATGCCGAGTTAAATGACGCTATAAAAAATCAAGACACATTGTATCAATGGCGTAGGCACTACGTTAGAGAAAACAAGTCAAATTTGTGTCCAACTTTAACCGCAAATATGGGAACAGGTGGGCATAACGTCCCTTTACTAAGAGATAAATTTGGCATAAGAAAACTTACTCCGATCGAGTGTTTTAAATTTCAAGGATTTCAAAACATTATTTTGCCAGATATTGCTATATCAAAACTTTATATACAAGCTGGAAATAGCGTAACAATACCTCTTATAAAAAGAATAGCAGAACAAATTATAAAGGTCTTAGATGATTAATTTTGCCGACAAAGA
Organism: Campylobacter showae CSUNSWCD; assembly: GCF_000313615.1. Lineage (NCBI taxonomy): Bacteria > Pseudomonadati > Campylobacterota > Epsilonproteobacteria > Campylobacterales > Campylobacteraceae > Campylobacter > Campylobacter showae. The sequence goes on from NZ_AMZQ01000007.1 coordinate 89,337, forward strand.
TATAAAAGACAATGGAGAGTATTTAAATTTGTTATCCATTATGGCTTCACTATCTAGACTTTTTAGTGAAAGCGAAACTCCTTTTATATATTACAGATTTGCCGAAAATGTATTTTGTAAATGTTTTAATGCTCATAATTTGAGCAGAAGTGATACAGCATTTGATGCCAAAATAGACACTCTTGGCATTGGACTAAAAACTTTTACATTCACTTCTAATTCTTCTTTAGAAAAAGTTGCAGAGTTTAATGCTTTATCAAGAGAGTTTGATGATCTAAATCCTGACGAGTTAGCATTTAAACTATCAAATTTTAGAAATGACCGCATAAATTTAGCCAAACGAACATATGAAATAGACGATGCCTTGTATCATATCGTGGCTAGAACGAATGGTAAGCTTGTATTTTTTGAAACCGACTACGATGAAATAGATATTTCAAATTTACAAGATATCAAAAGTACAAAAAGTGGCATAAAATTTAGTGACGGTATAAACGAGTATAGCTTTAACAGATCAAAAAGCACACTTTTAAGAAATTTTAGCATTCCAGATAATGCATACAAAAAAGACATAGAGATTATTGATGATGTCTATTCTTTACTCTCAAAGCTAGGTCAGATAAACTTAACACCTTCTAAAAGAGCAGGGATTGACTACATTGTATTGCCTCTTTATTCTATAAAAAATGGTAGAAAAATTATTTTTGAAAGAAGTAGTTTAAATCAATGGAATGCTGGTGGTAGAGCAAGAGACATCAATGAAATGTATATAAATTATCCAGCTAAAGCAAGAGAAATAAACGAAAACTTTTTTCCACCAAGGGATCAAGAATTTATCCTTCAAACACCTACTGGAGAAAATTTACGTGCAAAAATTTGTCAAGATAATAATAAAGCCTTAATGACAAATCCAAATAAGGCTATCAGCGACTGGCTTTTGAGAAAAGTTTTAAAGCTTGACGAGGGAGAACTAGCAACTTATGAAAGACTGGAAATTTTAGGATTTGATAGTGTTATTGTTTATAAACAAGATAACCTTTATAGCATAGATATAATGCCACTTGGTTCATATGAGAAATTTATAAATTTGTTTTAAAACCAGCTAGAAACTAGCTGGTAAATTTACTTTGCTCCGTGCCAAAGAAGGCGGTTTTTGCCTAGCTTTGTGTCGATACTCTCTTTTATAATGGAGCAGATATACTCTTTTGAAAGCCCTATGGCTTCCTCTAGGCTCTTGCCCTTTGCTAGGTAGCAAGCAAGTGCCGTTGAGAAAGTGCAACCAGTCCCACTCATCACAAGCGGACTAGCAAGCGGGGTTTTGCTAAATTCTAGCGCGATTTTTATCGTTAAAAGCCTCAAATTTACTTTGGCTAGGCGCGTCTAATCCAATGCGCCGCAATATCGGAATAGTGAGATTTGCTGCGGACTGTCCGCAGGCTGTGACCCAGCACACCTTTTTTGTTACCTCCGCTTATCTTTTTACGCGCCGAGCGATAGTGAAGTAAAAAATCAAACTATAAATTCACGATATAATCGCAAATTTACGAAATTTCGCAAAAGATGTCAGTTGGTAAATTTGATCAAATTTACTTCGCCAGCTCAAAAATCTCTTTGATATTTTCCTTCGTGTAGAGCTTATCTTTGCGCCAGTTTGCCGCGTAGTCATAGGCTAAATTTACCACCTCCTCTAGCGTTTCGCCCTCTATGCCGACGGCTTTTAGGCTAACTGGAGCTCCGATTTTGCTAAGCCACGCTTTAAATGCTGCGATGCCTTCGTCGGCTGAGCTTGCGCCAAAAATTTCCCGCGCAAAACGCTCGAAAGCACTCAAATTTCGGCTCTTATACCACTTCATCCACGCAGGCATTATGACTGCTAGACCCGCTCCGTGCGCGCAGTTTACGACCGCGCTCATGGCGTGCTCGAGCATGTGGTTTGGGTAGGAGTAGCCGTGCGTACCGACGTAGGTTAGGCCGTTTAGCGCCATCGTCGCCGCCCAGGCAAACTCGGCTCTAGCGTCGTAGTTGTCGGGACCAGCTAGTAAAATTTCAGTCGTTTTCATCACGGTTTTGATGTTGGCTTCGATGTAGAGGTTGATGATATCAGGCTGCACTTTAGCCGTGAAGTATCCCTCGATGCTGTGCGCGATGATATCGGCGGCGGAGTAGACTAGGTACTCACGGCTAACGCTTGCTTGTAGCTTAAGATTTACGACAGAGACTAGCGGATAGAGGACATCGCCGTGGATGGCGAATTTTTGTTTTGTAGCTTCGTTTGTCACGACCGCACCCGAGTTCATCTCGCTGCCCGTCGCCGCAAGAGTTATGATGTCAAAGATTTTTAGCGCGCGACTCGGGTCTTTGCCCGTGAAAAAGTCCCACACGTCGCCCTCGTACAGCACGCCCGCGGCGATGGCTTTGGCGCTATCTAGACAGGAGCCTCCGCCTACGCTTAGCACGCTATCGGCGTTAAATTTCCTAGCTAGCTCGATGCCTTCGTAAACTTTGCTTAGCACGGGGTTGCTAACCACGCCGCCAAGCTCTATAAACTCGATGCCGTTTTCTTTTAGGCTAGCTGCTACTGTGTCAAAGAGTCCGTCTTTTTTGATGCGTTCGCTGCCGTAGATCAGTAGGGTTCTTTTAGCGTCAAATTTACGCATATAAAGCCCGATATTTTGCTCTTTGTCTCTGCCGAATTCTATTCTTGTGGGGTTGTGAAAAGTGAAGTCAAACATCTCGTTCTCCTTAAAATTTTAGCCTCATTATAGCGACAAAAGCTAAAATTTAAGTAGAACGAGATTTGCGGATTAGCGCTTATTCGCGCAAATTTCCAAAGTATTTGTCGTCGTTTTTCTCGACGTGTTTGATGTTAAAATGGACGAATTTATATCCGCCAAAAAGCGCCAAAACCCAAAGAAAAAGAAAAACTATCGCTTCTATCATTTTTATCCTTAATATGCGTGATGATCGTGCTTGATCTCGCCTGCGGTGATCTTTTTGCTATCCATCGCGCGCCAAACGACGAAAATATAGCCCAAAACAAACGGCACTAGCAGGCTCACGTAGGCCATGACGTTTAGCGTGTAGTGGCTAGAGCTTGCGTTTTTGATCGTGAGCGAGCTTTGCAAATTTGAAAACGACGGGTAAAATGCCGTGTCCGCAAGCCCGGCTATCAAAAATAGTCCAGTAACCGTTAGCACTACGCCCGCGCCGTAAGGTACTACGCCGTAGATGCTGGTCGTAAACGCACCCTTAAATATACCAAAAAGCACGAGTACGACGCCTATAACTATCATAGCTGCAACAAGCGGCATCTGGAGTAAATTTAGAGCGTATTTAAAGCCAACTAAGCTCACTACGCCGCTCTCGTCGTATGCAAAACCGGCTTTGGTAAATACCCAAGCGATGAATATCAAGAAGAACGGTAAAAAGAAAATCGTATTTTTTAGCGCCGCTTTTCTGGCGTTGGCTCTGATCTCGGCATCGCCTATATTGTTGATGAGGTAGAGCGCTCCGCCCACGCGAGCTAGGAAAAACATCGCGATACCTAGAGGATAGAGCATGATATTGCCCAGCGCTTCAAGTCCGCGAAACGGCGTTTGCCACTGTACGAAGTTGTGCTCGTTTAGTAAAAAATCGCTTCCCGAAAAAAACGTGCTAACGGCCATGCCGATTAAAATAACGCCGAGAGAGCCGTTTATGAAAAGGAAAATTTCATATGTTTTTTGACCTAGGAAGTTGTCCGGTTTTTTGCGGTACTCGTAGCTCACGGCTTGGAGAATAAAGCAAAACAAAATCGCCAGCCACACCCAGTACGCACCGCCGAAGCTTGTCGCGTAAAACAGTGGGAATGCCGCAAAGCACGCGCCGCCAAACATTACGAGCGTGGTAAACGTAAGCTCCCATTTGCGTCCGATAGAATTTATCACCATGTCCTTTTGCAGTTCGTTTTTGCAAAGCCCAAAAAGTAGTGTCTGCCCGCCCTGAACGAACATCATAAACACTAGCAAACCGCCTAGCAAGCTAACTACGCACCACCAGTAAATTTGTAAAAATTCTAAACTAAGCATGGTTTTCAAATCCTATTTTTATTTGTTTTAGCATGATTTTTATCTCGGCTATGAGTAGGGCCGTGAAAAGCACTGCAAATAGTATAAACGAAATTTTGACGTTTGTGCTTGATAAATTCGTCGCCCCCACGCCCACGGTCATGAGATCTTGCACGACCCAAGGCTGACGACCGACTTCGGCTACTATCCAGCCTGCCTCGATAGCTACGTAGCCAAGCGGTATCGTAAATACACAAATCCAGAGCAACTTTTTGAAATTTTCGATATTGTTCGCCATGCAAAGATAAAGCACGACGAAAAATAGCGCTAAAAAGTAGGTGCCAAGCGCAACCATCACGTGGAAGCTATAAAACGTTAAGCCAACAGGCGGCACGGCGCTTTCCGGGGATTTTAGGTATCCGTAGCCTAGAAATTTCATATTTTGAGCCAGAGTTTGCTCGGCTTGTTCCATCGCGGCTTTATCGCCCGATTTTTTAGCGGCGTTGTAGCTAGCTAGCGCGCTAACGGCTAGCGAGCCTTTGGACATTTTGCTTGCGACGCTCTCTATGCCGTGAGTTTCATTGCCATACACTAGATCGTCTATGCCGGGCGTAAAGTTATTAAACCCTCTTGTGGCCATAACTCCGAGCGCGTAAGGAAATTTTATCTCGAGCAAGAACGGATCTTTGTCGTCGCCAGGTTTTTTAGAGGGATCTAGCACGCCCATAGCGACTAGACCGGCGTTTGTTTCGCCTTTATAAAGGCCTTCCATCGCGGCTAGTTTCATAGGCTGGGTGCGCGCGACCTGATATGCACTCTCGTCGCCGCTAAACATCAAAAACAGCGACGTAACGAGGCCGAAGCTTGCCGCTACGATGATGGATTTTTTAGCCATGATTAGGTGGCGTCCTTTCAGGATAAACCACGCTGAAATTCCTATCACGAAAAGCGCGCTAGCGACGTAGCCGCTAGTAACGGTGTGTAAAAATTTGATAATGCCAACGGGGCTAAGAGCAACCTCGAAGAAATTTTCCATTTCCATTCTTGCGGTTGCTGGGTTAAATTTCATGCCTATTGGATACTGCATCCAGCCGTTTGCGATGAGGATCCAAAGCGCGCTCAAATTTGAACCGATAGCCACGAGCCAGGTCGAGATGAGGTGAAATTTCTTGCTAACCTTATCCCAGCCAAAAAACATAACGGCAAAGAACGTTGCCTCCATAAAGAACGCGAGTATACCCTCGATAGCCAGCGGCGCGCCGAATATATCACCGACAAACCAACTGTAGTTCGCCCAGTTGGTGCCGAACTCAAATTCCATTATGATACCTGTAGCCACGCCGATAGCGAAGTTTATACCGAAGAGTTTTAGCCAAAATTTGGTGATTTTTAGCCACTGCTCGTTGCCGGTTTTGACGTAAATACTCTCCATAATGGCGATAATAAAGCTAAGTCCCAGCGTAAGCGGAACAAACAAAAAGTGGTAAATCGCGGTGAGCGCAAACTGCGCCCTAGACCAATCGACCGAAGCGATTTCAGACATTTTATTCCTTTGTCAAATTTGAGATGACGAAGTCGGCTTTAGCCTCGTCGCTCTTAAATTTTGAATTTAAACTTTCATCAAAGATAAATACTTTTAAAACCCCGAACATTATAAGTAGCTTGATGGCTATCACGAGCCACAGGCTCTTTCCAAGCTTCATATTTCTAAAGCCGTCTATATACAAAGACGAGATGTTTTTAATATATTTTTTAATCATAACTTAACATATTACAGAAATTTAACTTAAAATATTATTTTAAAGTTTTGATTTTATAAAATTATTTATGTCCTCAAGCGTTTATAAATTTTAAATAAGGTATAATCTCGCTAAAAATTTAAAAGGCGCGATATGCAAAAAAATCTAAACGAAACAAAGTATATTTTTATAACGGGCGGCGTATTAAGCTCGCTAGGTAAGGGCATCGCGGCGGCTTCTATCGCCACGCTTCTTAAAAATACAGGCTTAAAAGTAAGCATGCTAAAGGCCGACCCATACATCAACGTAGATCCCGGCACCATGAGTCCGCTCGAGCACGGCGAGGTTTTCGTCACCGACGACGGCGCGGAGACGGATCTGGATCTGGGGCACTATGAGAGATTTTTAGACGAGAGCCTAAGCCAGGATAATAACTTCACCACCGGCCGCGTTTATAGCTCCGTCATCGAAAAAGAGCGCAGGGGCGACTATCTGGGCAAAACGATCCAAGTCATCCCGCACATCGTAGGCGAGATAGTTGATCGCATCAAAAAAGCTGGCGAGGGTCGCGACGTACTGATCGTTGAAATCGGCGGCACGGTAGGCGACATCGAGGGCTTACCGTTTTTGGAGGCTATCCGCGCCCTTCGCATCGAGGTCGGCCGCAAACGCGCGATGAATATCCACCTAACTCTCGTGCCCTTTATCAAGGTTGCAGGCGAGCTAAAAACCAAACCGACTCAGCACAGCGTCGGTGAGCTGCGCCGTATCGGCATTAGCCCAGATATGATCATCTGCCGCGCCGAGCAGCCGCTAAACCGCGAGCTAAAGGATAAAATAGCCGCCAGCTGCGGCGTAGAGCGCAACTGCGTCATCGAGAGTATAGATTCGGCCAGCATCTATCAGGTGCCTCTCGCGTTTTATAACCAAGATATTTTAACCCCGATCGCCGAAATTTTAAATTTGGGCGAACTAAAGCTTGATATGCGCAACTGGGACAGCCTAGTTAAGCGCATCATCGCACCGACGAAAGAGACCACGATAGCGTTCGTGGGTAAATACGTCGACCTCAAAGAGAGCTACAAGAGCCTGACCGAGAGTATCATCCACGCGGGCGCGAGTCTTGATGCGAGGGTAAATTTAAAGTGGATAGATAGCGAAAAAATTGAGCCTTCAAACGTAGAGGAGCTGCTAAAAGACGTGGGCGGCGTGCTAGTTGCCGGTGGATTTGGCGAGCGCGGCGTGAGCGGCAAGATCGAAGCGATCAAATACGCTCGCGAAAACGGCGTGCCGTATCTTGGCATTTGCCTAGGTATGCAGCTAGCGCTCATCGAGTTTGCCCGCAATGTACTAAAGCTCGAGGACGCAAATTCGGTCGAATTTAAGCCCGAGTGCGTAAATCCTATCATCTATCTCATCGATAGTTTCATCGACGCGCACGGCCAGACGCAGATCCGCACGCACCAAAGCCCGGTCGGCGGCACGATGAGGCTTGGCGCTTATGCTTGCGACGTGAAGCCTGGCTCGCTACTATCTCAAATTTACGGCGGCGCTAAAAGCGTCAAAGAGCGCCACCGCCACCGCTACGAGGCAAATCCGAAATACAGAGCCGAATTTGAAGCAAACGGCCTGATAGTTAGCGGCGAGAGCGACGGACTGATCGAGGCCGTCGAGCTTAGTCCGCCTGCGGCGGGTGCTAAAAACTCGCATCCGTGGTTTGTCGGCGTGCAGTTTCATCCTGAATTCACGAGCCGCCTAACAAACCCAAATCCCGTAGTTTTGGGCTTTATCAAAGCTAGCTTAGGAAACCCGAAATAAGAAAATTTATCCAGGATTACTTTTACGAATTTTTCGGTAGAGTTTTTGCCGTAGCTAAAATAAAGACTAGGCTCGATAAGCTCAACTTCGTTGATTAAAATTTTATCTTTTGCGCCGATTAGATCTATCCTTGCGTAGACGGGATTAAAGGCAAGCCTAGCTAAAACGTCTCGCGCGACGTTTAGAAAGGCTGCAGTCGGCTCTACCGAGCTAATTTTAACGCCGAAATTCGAGTTTGCTCTATAATCCTCGCTAGCAGGCGAGCGGCGTACGGCGTGAGAAAAAACGCCGCCTAAAAATATCAAGCAAATTTCGCCGCTAACGGTGATCTCTTCGATAAAAGGCTGAAGCAAAGCCCCGTTTTTATATTCGCTTAAATTTGATATTTCGTCGATTTTAGCTACGCCGTTGCCACTCTGTCCGACGAGCGGCTTTATCACGCCGCTCGGGCAAATTCGCCTTAGCTCTTCTATATTTTCGTCGCCGTTTAAAAGCGTGCTAGGGATCACGGGAAGTCCTAAGGCTTCAAGTTCTAAGAGGTATTTTTTCGATAAATTCCAGCGCACGATCTCGGCACCGTTTATTATCTTCGCTCCGCTTTTTTCAAGCTCGCTCAAAAACGATAAAAATTTAGCCACGTCTAGGCTGTAATCCCAAGTCGCAAGCGGTAAAATCAAAGAATCTTCGTCTAGCGAACCGACGTCTAAATTTTGCCACGGCACTATCTCGCACTGTGCGCCGCCGTCGCTAAACGTGCGGCTTAAATTTCGCAAATCCTCGTTGCCCTTTGCGTAAGCAAGGCAACTTAAGATAAAAACCCTCACGTGCTACTCTACCCCAAACGCTGACTTTGCGACTACGGCCGGTACGCCGGCATCGTCGTAAAAAATATCCACGTTTACTTTATAAAGCTCTTGTATTAGCTCTTTAGTTATAGTTTTTTTAGCTTCGCCTTTGGCTTTTATCTTGCCGTCGCTTAGCAGCAACACCTCGTCGCTAAACTGCGACGCCAGCGATAGATCGTGCAGTATCATTACGGTGGTTATGTCGTGCTCGCGCGTAAATTTCCTAACGCAGTCCAAAAGTACGCATTGATGGTGCATATCAAGAGCTGAAACAGGCTCGTCCAAAAGTAAAATTTTAGGCTTTTTGATAAGCACGGAGGCAAACATCACCATCTGGCGCTGACCGCCTGAGAGCTGCATCACGTCGCGACCTGCTAGGTGTAAAATCCCTAGTTTTTTCATTATCTCTATGGCCGAGTTTATTTGCTCGTCTTTTAGATAAAGCCCGAGACTATCCATAAGCCCTAGCAAAACGACCTCAAGAGCCGTTAAACTCGCGTCTACGTAGCTATCTTGGGGCATGTAGCCGATTTTCTTTTTCCACGAGAAATGGTTTTTGAAATTTAACCTCTCGTCGCCGAATTTAATCTCGCCCTCATAGCCCATCTCGCCGAAAATCGCGCTTATGAGCGTAGTTTTGCCTGCGCCGTTAGGCCCTAGTACGGAGTAAACCTTGCCTTCTTCAAAGCTAGCGTTTACGGCATCTGCCGTGCAAAGCGAGCCGCGGTATATCGTTAAATTCTTAAGCTCTAGCATACGTTTTTCCTTGAAAGGATGATCCAGAAGAAAAACGGCACGCCCACAAACGCCGTGATAATGCCGACCGGAAAGAGTCCGCCCGGATTTATAACCTTAGAAAGTACCGAAGCTATCGATAAAAACGCCGCACCGACGAAGATAGTAGTAGGCAGGAAAAATCTCTGATCCTCGCCGACTAAATTTCTAGCGATATGCGGAGCGACCAGGCCGATAAAGCCTATAACGCCGACGAAGCTAATAACCGTAGCCGTCATAACCGAAACTATAAGCAAAATTTTAATCCTAAGGGCGGATAAATTTACGCCCATGCTTTTGGCTCGCTCTTCGCCCAGTTTCAAAGCCGTTAGCGCCCAAGTATTTAGCATCAGTAGCGAAATGCATACGACCGTTACGACCGTAGCGACGGCTAGCGTACTCCATTTAGCCTTTTGGAGGCTACCGAACAGCCAAAACAAAATCGCCTGCGAAATCTCGGGCGCGGACAAAAACTGCACCAAAGAGAGCATAGACTGAAACAAAAACAAAAGTGCGATACCGACCAAAACCAAAGTAGCCGACCCAAATCGCCTCATCATCGAAAACAAAAACAGTATAGACGCCGCTAACATCGTCATGATAAACGCACCGATAGGCACGGCGTAAATTTGAGGTAGTCCAAACGAACCAAACGCCATCACCAGCGATGCGCCAAATCCCGCCGCCGCGGCAAGTCCCAGCGTATAGGGGCTTGCCATAGGGTTGTTTAAAAGCGTCTGTATTTCTGCGCCGCCCGCTCCCAAAGCCGCGCCTACGACTAAAGCCATAAGCGCTACGGGAAGCCTGATATCGTAAACGATGTGGTATAAAAATTTATCCTGCTCGCCGCCTAAAATCGGCTGTAAAAGTGTATCTACGACTTCTCTTGGCGAGAGCATCGCAGGCCCGGTACCGATATCAAACACCATCGATACAAGACCCACGGCTATAAAGCTCAAGATGATGATTAAGCGTTTAAATTCGCGCTTTCTATGAGCCTTTACGACCTCTTCGGAACTTATTTTATTCATTTTTCGTCCGCTTGGATGGCTATAGTACCGACGGGAACGACAGGTAAGTACTTTTTATGAAAATCAACGTAGGTCTTTATCGGATCTACGTCTTTAAAAAGCTGCGGATACAAAGCTTTTGCGATATATTGCACCATCGCCATATCCGCAAGCGTTCTTGACGCACCCATATATAGGCCGTATAGGCGGTTATTTTTGATAGCCGGAAGCTCCGACCAACCGACGCGTTTTTTAAATCCGTCCAGTCTTTTTAACGCTTCGGCTTTATCTATGTTTATGCCCATCACCATCGCAGTCGGTTCTTTTTTTAGTTCGGTTTCGCGGCCTGTTATCATTATAACGTCGGGTTTTGCGGCTATGACTTGCTCGGCGTTGATGGGCGCCCACTGCTCGACTAGATCGGCTGCGATATTATCTCCGCCGGCTAAATCTATCAGCGAACCCCACATATCTTTACCGTAAGTTATCCCTGTGTCGTCAGGACCGCCGCGGCCGAATTCTATATAAATTTTAGGTTTAGGCAAATTTGCTTTTGCGATGCGGTCGCCCACTTCTTTTACGGTGTCTTCGTATAGTTTAGAGATCTCGTCCGCTCTTTTTTCCTCGCCTAAAATTTCGCCTAAAATTTTAGTGCTTTTTACGTGAAGCTCAACCTTCTCACGGTTATAATCAAGCACGACTATCGGGATATTTAGATCGGTTAGGGGCTTTAAATCAGGCTCTAACACGTTATACTGCCAAGATGCGAGTATTAGCAAATCGGGTTTTAGAGAGATAACTTTTTCTACCGAGAACGTACCAACCTCTACCTCGCCGAAGTCCGCAAGCTTATTTAGCTGCGGTAGGGCTTTGCTATATAGATCCCAGCTAGCAGGCGTCCAGTCTGTCCAAACCTCTTTTGAAAAGCCTACGACTTTATCTAAAGCCTTAGTGCCGCCGACGGCTAAAAAGTCGGTGTAGTAAAAACCCAAAGCTATGCGTTTAACGGGCAAATTTACCTTTACTTCGCGACCCAAGACGTCTTTTATGACCTTAGTTTCGGCCGCCGCTTGGGTTGCTGAAAATACCGCAAAAAGTACTAATAGCGCTTTTAAAAAAGTTTTTTTCATATCGTTCCTTTTTGTTGAAATGAGAGCTTAATAATACAAAAATGCATCTTAACCTAGGTTTAAATATAATAATTAAAATCATTTCAAATATAATTTCGACTCGTTTAAAATTATAAGAAATTAAATTTCAAAAAGCTATAATTTGCGCATTAGAAAATAAAAAAGAAGGAAAAAGATGAAATTTGAACCAAAATTTAGCCTTTTTTGCGGCGTTGCGGGAGTAAATTTGACTCCAGAGGCGAGCGAAAATTTAGGCAAAAACGGTGGCAAGGCGGCGAAATTTGACGGCGAGGCTTACGCAAAAGCCCGTCAAAACGATGTTGAATAAGGAAAAAATAAAGGAATTACTGAATCAAAGATTTGAAAAGGATATCCACAAAAAACTTTCAGAAATTCCTACGCCTGATGCGTTAAAGGATGTATTTAAGGGTGCCGAGCGCATAAAACGCGCGATCGAGCGAAACGAAAAGATCGTCATCGTCGGCGACTACGACGTGGACGGCGTGATCGCCAGCGTCATAATGGCCGAATTTTTCGATGATTTGGGCGTTAGCGAGTATTTCGTGCGTATCCCAAACCGCTTTAGCGACGGATATGGGCTAAATCCGCAAATCGTCGAGGAGATTGCGGATGCCAGCCTCATCGTGACCGTAGACAACGGTATCTCGGCAAACGACGCGGCTCAAATTTGCAAACAAAAAGGCATCGATCTCATCATCACCGATCACCACATGCCCCCAGACGTCCTGCCCGAGGCCTACGCGATCATAAATCCAAAGCAAAAGGATTGTCCTTTCCCAAACGTCGAAATTTGCGGCGCTCAGGTTGCGTGGTATCTAGTGGGCGCGCTAAAAGACGTGTGCCGTATCAACTACGATATGGGTAAATTTCTCGACCTCCTTGCTATCGCGATAATCGCCGACATGATGGAGCTTCGCGACCTAAACCGCATCCTGGTAAAGCTTGGCGTAAACCGCCTAAACAGCTCGCGCAGGCCTGCATTTACCGCGATAAAGCAGCTTTACGGCAAGGATAAATTTGAGTGCGACGACATCAGCTTTCTCATCGCGCCGCTCATAAACTCCTCGGGCCGTATGGACGATGCGAGCGTATCTTTTGAGTTTTTGCGCGCCAAAAATTTAGACCGCGCCTGCGAATGCCTCGACACCATCGTGAGCTTTAACAACTCGCGCAAGGAGGAGGAGCGCACGCTTTTTGAGTGCTCGTTAAAGGATGTGCGCGAGGACGAACACATCATCGTGACCTGGGGCAGGGGCTGGCACGAGGGCGTCATCGGTATCGTCGCATCGCGTCTGGCAAAGCAGTTTAAAAAGCCCGCCATCGTCTTTAGCATCGACGAAAACCGCGCCAAAGGTAGCGCTAGAAGCGTTGGCAAGCTAGACATCCTCTCGCTCATCGCTAGCCACGAAAATTTACTCGTGGGCTACGGCGGGCACAAGGGAGCGGCCGGCATCGTGATAGATCCGGCAAATTTAGAAGCGTTTAAAAACGCGATAAATAGCTCGTGTATGCTGATGGATTTGCACGAATTTAGTGCGTTTGACGAGCCTCTGGGCGAGATAGAGGCGGGCGAGGTGGACTTTGAACTGCTTGAAATTTTGGAGCATTTCGAGCCCTACGGACAGAAAAATCCTCGCCCGCTCTTTGAGATCAAATCCGCCGTCGTCAAAAACAAAAAACTAATCGGCAGGGAGCAAAATCACCTAAAGCTCATCCTGCAAAAAGACGGCAAGTGCCTCGAGGCGCTGTTTTTTAACTTCACTCGCGAGCCGCATGCGGGCGAGAGTATCGATCTTGTTTTTTCGGTGTCGAAAAACTCGTTTCGCGGACTGGTTACGCCGCAACTACTGGTAAAAGAGATATCGTAAATTCGGCTCGCTATGGCAGGATTTTGGATTAAATTTAGGGATTTTTCGGCGGTAATTTTATGGTTAAATCTAAACAAATAAAAAATAAATCTAGCAAAAAGAAAACTATTTTTAGTCAGTTAAGAATCTATGATATTTTATTTTATACGTTTATCGCTATCGTCATTGTTATCTTCTATATCATTAGCACGTTTACTCATAACAAGAAAAAGATAGTCTGCGAAGAACAGCCGCCCGAAGTCATTCTGGGGGCGCTCATAGAAGGTACGCCAGACTCGATAAGAGAGGCAATGAAAAAGGTAAACTGTAGAGAAGTATACGGGCATTCTCGCCATAAAAGATTTTTCTCAAGAAGAATGCGCTAAATAAATTTAAGTGGATTTTTATCCGCGACTTCGCCCTACTATTTATCGGTTTTAAAAGATTTTGATATAAATTTTCCTGCGTAGTTTTAGCACTACATCCAAATTTGGTTTTGTTACTTTTTAAAACATAATAGTAACTATCCCGTTTGCGCGAGCTTAAGCTAAAGAGGGTCAAATTTATTTCATCTCAAAATCAGACTACGCCGCAGTGCGTGAATATTTTGCGTCAAAGCCGGACACGGGACGCGGCAAGGGATACAGCATCAGCCACCCGATACGCGATATGTACGGCTTTAAGCTAGAAGGCGAGCTAAATTTCGACAATCTAACAAGCTATCTTGGCGCTGGGTACTCTGAGGATGTATTTAAGTGGAGAGGCCGCCGGAGCCGGCGTATCTAAAGCTGAAATGGACGCAGCCGTATCAAAGCCGCACGCAAAAGAGCGCAAGGTAACGTATAAAACGATATATACTCAAAACGAATACGTCCTAGAAAACGACTATGGGCTTTTTGGCGGACTTAGGCTGGACGCGGGCGAGAGAAAACTGTTAAAAACGCATAAGAGCAGGAAAGAAAATTTAATCTCCGGTTTTTTCAGATATGAAAAATATCTACAAAATTTAACTCTCTACGCAGGTCTAGGGCATGCACAAAGACTGCCTGATCACTGGGAAACAAATAAGGACGCGAACTTAGAACTACGTAAAGAAAGAAATACTCAGCTGGATTTTGGCGCCGTGCTAAAAGATAAAAACTACGAACTAAACGCAAATTTCTTCGTCTCAAAGATGGATGATTATATCATGCTAAAATATAATCCTATGGGCATGTCCTCAGACGCCTTTAATACCGACGCCCTGCTATACGGCGGCGAGATCGAGGGCACTACGCTACTAGCCGATATGTTTAGGCTGGGGGCGGGAGTATCCTACGTCTACGGTAAAGTAACTAAAAATGCAGGAGGCCTAAAAGACGGCGACGCGCTGCCTAAGGTTTCGCCTCTAGCGTTTAAACTAAGCGCGGGGCTAGAAAAGCCCGACTGGTTCGTTAAAGCTGACTTCTACGCTAACGCGTCGCAAAACCGCGCGCAAAAAGGCTACGGCGACGTGGGCGGCATGGACCTGGGCAAGAGCGATAGCTTTTGGACGCTGGGGCTAAGCGCAGGCTATAAATACAAAAATTATCAATTTTTGCTAGCGGCGGAAAACCTAAACGACGCCAAATATGCCTATCATAACTCAAAAGGCGGCTATGGCGGCGGTATCGCAGGCTACGAGACTATCCCGAACGGCACGAGGCTTTATGAGCCGGGCAGAAGCTTTTGGGCGAAATTTAAGGTGCATTTTTAGGGCGTAACTCAGTTAAATTCGGCGCGGTTCGGATTTGGATTATTTTCTCTCGAGACTGCGCCGAATTTATGCTAATATTAAATTTGCCGCGTTGGGATTTCGGCGATACTTTGTTTGTTTTTGCGGGTTTTTAAAATTAAAGTCAAATTTAACCAAAGCGAGCATTAAATTTGGCAAATTTGGAAATTTTTATAGTGAGGTAAAGAAATAAATTTAAAAATGGCGGAGTATATAAGTAGAAAATTTTGATAGAAATTTCGGGGAAATCCCCCGAAATTTAAGCTCTTTTATCTTCCAAGCGATTTAAAACGGGTTTTAAAAACTCGTCAAATTCGTCTTGCGTTAGCACTCTTTTGCCTAGTTTTTCCTTGCACTCTTTGCCAAGCTCGCAAAGCACCTCGCGGTTTGCGATGCTTTGAGCCTTGCCGTGTCTTGCTAGCACCGTGTTTAGCTCGTGTTCCTCTGAGAAATTAACCAACTCGCGATCTGTTGCCATTTTAGCTCCTTTGCTGAGAATTTGTATGGTGATTATACAGTTTTAGGTTTAACGTATGGCTAAATTTGCAGGGTAGGCGAGTTAATTCGGTACTAAAAAGCGACGTTAAATTTGAGTAGTTAAATTTAACGCGCTGCTTTTTAAGCTGTAGCGTCAAATTTGACGACCTGCGCTACTCTATCCCGCCTAAAAGCGGCACAAATAAGCACTCGTCAAGCGCTTTTTGCGTTATCTCGCCGCGAGCGCCCTTTGTAAATTTGACGATAAACTGTTTGCCGTCTTTTTTGATAGGAGCTACTAAAATACCGCCGTTTTTTAGCTGGTTAAAAAGCGGCGGCGGTACCTGCTGCGCCGCCGCCGAGAGCAAGATTCTGTCGTATGGCGCGTAGCTTTTCCAGCCGACGTTTCCATCGTCAAATCGCACGTGGACGTTGTGAATTTTAAGCGCCTCAAAGCGTTTTTTGGCTTCGCTTGCGAGCTTTTCTATGCGTTCGACGCTAAAAACCCTGTGCGCCAAATGCGATAAAATCGCTGCCTGATAGCCGCTACCGCAGCCGATTTCTAGGGCGTTGTCGATATCTTCAGCCTCAAGCGCCAGCGTCATTTTGGCGACCGTTAGCGGCGAGCTGATCCATTGATTGCCGCCGATTGGCTGGGCGTCTAGGCTGTACGCGTGGCGCGTGACGGGCGCAAAGATCTCGCGCGGCGTGTCGCAAAGAGCCTTGTAAAGCGAGGGCGTCAGAGTGAGTATATCGCCGATCTCATCGGCCATGTTTGTGCATTTTGATTTTTCAAGAGCGGTCATAAAATCCCCAAATTTCGTTTGGCTTCAAGGATCAAATTTGCGTCAAATTTAGTCTCTTTCGCAAATTCGCCGCTTGGCAAAAACACGCCCGAAAACTCTAAATCAAGCGAACTTGCGGCTACGACGTAGCAGCTGTTAGCAAGCGCTAAGGCCTTGCAAAGCGTAAGATATGCGTCCTCTCGCGCCTTGCCCCACATGGCGGGCACTAGGATGACGTCGCATCCCTTTAGTTGCTGCCAAAGATGGGCAAATCTAAGCTCAAAGCAAATGAGAACGCCGATTTTTAGACCCTTAAAATCAAACGACTTTATCGCAGACTCGTCGCCTGCAGCGAAAATTTCATGCTCTAAATTCGGGCGAAAAAGCTTTGATTTGTTTTGCGCGTAAAAGACGTTTTGGCTGTTTAGCAGGATAAATTCGTTGTAAATTTCATTTTTTTGCGCCTGCGTGATTGAAATTTGCGCTAGACCTTTGGCGCGGTTTAGGCTCGTTAGATGCGTGAGTCCGAGAAATTTATCAGGGCTCAGCGCTTCTTGTAGCGCTTCAAAAAGTATAGCGTCAAAGCTGCCGATTGAGCCGCCCAGCATAGCGCGGTTTGCGCCGCTAAAAAATCCGTCGAAATCATACCCGCTCACGCATAGCTCGCTGGCTAAGATGATGGAATTTCTGGGTGCTGCGGCGATTTTTTCTAGCAGTTCGTCTTGTCTTTGCTGGCAGGTCGGCGCACTTAGGACGATAGGGCATAAATTTGGACTAAAAGTCGTCAAAGCTGATGCTTCCCTTGCTGTAGTTTGTCACCTTTGCTTCAAAGAAATTTGACTTTTGGTCGTTAAATTTCGCAAAGTCATCGACCCATTTGATCGGGTGAGCGACGTTATACTTGCGTTTTAGGCCGATCGCAACTAGACGCTGGTCGATAAGATAGTGGATATACTGCTCGATGATATCGTCTGTAAAGCCCATTATTTGGTTTTGGGTGATGTATTTGCCCCATTTTATCTCTAAATTTCCAGCTTTTTCAAACATATCATAAATTTTCGCCTCAGTCTCAGGCGTGAAAAGGTCAGGCCTTTCCTTGCGGACTGAATTTATCATGTTTTGAAACAAAAGCAGGTGCGTGATCTCGTCACGTTGGATAAAGCGGATCATCTGCGCCGAGCCTAGCATCTTGCCAGCACGTGCTAGAGCGTAGATCGCTGTAAAACCGCTGTAAAAGTAGATGCCCTCTAAAATTTGGTTTGCCACCATCGCAAGAAGCAGCTTCTCGTCAGTCACCTCGCCTGCAAGCTCCTCGTAGACGCTTGAGATGTAGTCATTTTTCTCGCGCAATACGTCGTCGTGCTTCTCCATCTCGTAAATGAGGTCGGTGTTGTCACAGATCGCCTCGACCATTACAGCGTAAGACTTGCTGTGGTTGGCCTCTTCGTAGGCTTGGCGGCTTAGCACGGCGTTGATCTCTGGTGCGGTGATGTAAGGGTTGATGTTATCTGCTAGGTTGTTTGTCTGAAAGCTATCCATCGAGATGAGCTGGCTCCAGACGAGGTCGTACATGCGTTTTTCAGCCTCTGTGAGGTTGTAGGCGTAGTCGCGCACGTCGTCGGTGGTGTCGACCTCTTTTGGAAACCAGGTGTTTGCCTCCATGAGGTCCCAAAGCTTTAACGCCCACTCGTATTTTGCCTTGGTGAAATTTAAAATGCCGTGTGGGTTGCCGTTAAAGACTCTTCTGTCGGTCAAATTTTCATTTGAACTTGGGTTGTAGATTCTTTTTCGGTTCATAATTTTTTTCTTTATTAGGTAAATTCTCGGGGCTGATTTTAGCTAAAAAATTATTTAGATATCTTGAAGTAGACTATTTTATCGCGTTAAATTTGGCTTTACGGATGCAGCTAAAATTAAAAAACCCGCGTCAAATTCGCGGGTTAAATTTAGCGTTTTAGCTCGATTGCGCGTTGGAGCATTTCGTTGCTAGTCGTTATGCTCTTGGCGTTAGCGTCGTAGGCCTTTTGCGTGACGATGACCTCAGTTAGAGCCTGCGCTAGATCGACGTTTGACTGTTCTAGCGTACTGCTAGCCAGTTTGGCGCCGTAGATACTTTTGCCGCCTGCGTCTTTGTAGAAAAAGGCCGCACCGGAATTCGCGCTTTGCGAATAGATATTATCGCCCATTTTTGCAAGACCTTGCTCGTTTTGGAAGTGATAGAGAGCGACTTTGCCGATGGAGCGGACTTGGCCGTTTGTAAACTGCGCCAAGATATTTCCCGAATCGTTAGTGTAATAATCCTTTAAAATACCCTCGCGTACGCCGTCTTGCGCGATCGAGACACTTTTTGCTTGAGACGTGCTAGTGACGCCTGAGTAAATTTGACCCGCAGCCACAGGAGTGCCGAAGTCTAGCTTGATTTGCGAGCCGTTATTATCTAGAGCGCTTAAAGTAGAGCTAACAAGCCTACCTTCGTAATCAAAATTTAGCTCGCCGTTAGTATTTGAGACCACTGCGCCGCTTGCGTCTTTTACGATCGCCGCCGCATCCCAAACTGTACCGTTAGCGCCCTGAGGTATGCGTTTTGTTAGCGTTAGCTCAAGTTTATTTTTTGTGCCGTCTGCATTTAAAAGCTCGGTTACGAATTTTTCTTGATTTGCCGCTTCTTTAGTCGTGTTTATTTTTGCAGTCAAATTTGGGGCGGTCGTTAGGTCAAAATCCCTTTCAAATTTTTGACTTATGCTCCAGTTGCCGTTTTCGTCGATCGGAGCGCTAAATTCAGCCGTTTTGCCGTTCGCGTCGGTTGCCGTTACGGTTACTAGATCGCCTTTTCTAGGGCGGGTTATCGTATCGTCAGCCGTGACTCGTCCGCGTAAATTTATAGTTCTAGAGGGGTTATTTATGCTGCTATTATATGTAGCGTTATCGACTGGCAAAGTAACCGGCTCAGTTTTGAAAGACGAGTCGAGATTGCCTTTAAAAGTTACCTTCGACGTCGGTTTAGTCGGCAGATATAAAAACTCCGGTAGGCGAATCTTGCCCTGAGAGCCGATGTCGCCGACGTCAAGGTCGGTCGTATCGGCGCCTAGCGTGTAGGCCTGCGTGACGGCGGCTCGTCCGTTTACTCTACCGAAAGCCTCTATCGCGCCCTGACTTGGAGTTACCTGCGTTAGCGCATTTTGCGTTCCTAGTACGTAGTTGCCTTGATTTGTTACGAGATATCTTTCTTTATCGACGCCAAAGCTACCGGCGCGCGTATAGTAGGTACCGGAGCCGTTCGTTACGCCGAAAAATCCCTTGCCGCCGATCGCCATATCCAGGACGTTATCCGTTTTCATAAACGGGCCTTGCTTGTAAAAGCTAAGCGCCGTCGTCATGCCGGTGGCGCCGAGGCCGACTTGGTCTTGGGTAGGGTTGTTGCCCGCAGCAAAGGAGGTTTGATAAAAAATGCTCTTAAATTCCGGTATCGAAGCGGTAAAGCCGACGTTATTTATGTTGGCGATGTTGTTCGCCCATACGTCCATGCTAAACCCCTGGGTTCTGACGCCGCTAACGCCGTTATATAGGCTTCTTACCATGGATTTATCCTTTTGACGGCTCGGTAAATTCTTTTACTTTGTCGATGCTGACGTATTGTCCGCCGACCTTTACTTGCGCGACGCCGTCGATAAATTTGACGCCCTCTACTAGGTAGTTGCCTACGCCGCCGGTTTTGGCGCCGCCAGCGTGATCGACATAGTTTATCTCTACCGAGTAGGTGCCTGCTTTTGCGTCGTTGCCCGCGCTATCCTTGCCGTCCCACTCGAATGTATTGGCTCCGGCGCTAGCTTGGCCGAATTCTAGCTTTCTTACGAGTTTGCCGGTGCCGTCTTTGATATTTATTGTGCCGCCTTTTGCCGCGCTTTCTAAAAATCCCGCAAATTTGACGCCCGAGCCCTCTTCTTTTACGATACCGCTATCGCCGATTTTAGCCATCTTGCCTAGCACCCCGACGGCGTACATATTGGTGCTATTTTTTAGCTGATCAGCTAGCTTTTGCATCATTTTGTTCGTATTTTCTTGCATTTCAAGCGAGGCTAGCTGGCTAGTTTGAGTTAGCATTTTTTCCGTATCCATCGGACTTGTCGGGTCTTGATACTGAAGTTCGGTCAAAAGAAGTTTCATAAAAGCGTCCTTGTCTAGCTGGGCGTTTGGATTGGTGCCTGCGGCCTTTTGTAAGGCGTCCGCCGATTTTTTGGCGGCTTGGTTGTTTACCGTAAAGTTATTGGTTTCTAGTCCGTTTGACATCTTTTATCCTTTAAATTTTTATATCTCAAGCAAATTTGATTCCAAATTTACACATATCGTGGAACGACGAGCTCTAAACGAGGCGCGGACGGTTCGCTTTGCTCTGCGTCGTCGGAGCTAAATTTGGAGCCTTTGTAGCTCTTTTGCCCTTGCTCTTTTTTAGGCTGATTTTGATCGCTAAAGTTCATCTCAAGCTCGGTAAAACCCATGTTTACGAGGCTGTTTTTAAACTCGGCCTGATTTTGTAAAAATAGGTTCATCGTCTGCGTATTTGAGTTGAAATTTATATGCAGATTGTTGCCGCGATTTACCATCGTGATCTCGACCTCGCCCAAATTTAGCGGATTTAGCGTGATGTTAAAGCGCATGAAAGGCGATTTATATGCTGCGACTTGCTCTTTTAAATTTGAGCTAAAGTTATCAAACGTCTCGCGCACGGCCTGGAAATTTCTACTTTGCGCCTTGGCGTTTGAGATGACGTCTTTTACCATCGCGTTTAGTTCGCTGTTTTCGCCGTTATCGCTTTGGGTCTTGGTTAAAATTTGCTCTTCGGCGTTTTCGCGCTCGGGAAATAGCAAATTTTGTAAATTTATCTTTTTAGAGTCTTGGCCGAGCACTGATTTTTCGCTTTTTGCGGCGGTTAAATTTAGCTCGCTTTCGGCTTTAAGGTTTGGTTTCTCGTCTTTTAAATTTGTCTCTTTTTCGCCATCGTTTTTTACCGCTTCTTTTATGATTTTGGAGTTTTGAGCCAAATTTTGTGCGTCTTGCGCTTTTGCATTGGCGTCTTTGGGCTGGGCTTTGTTTTGCTCTTCTTGTACGGCGGCGAGTAGTTTATTTAGCGTATCTTTGGGTTCTGGCTCGCTTGCGCTTATCGTCTCTTCGACCTTGTTTTTTAGCTCGCTAAATGCGAAATTTTTCTTAGGAGTTACTGGTTCAAAGAAATCTTTTTTCGCCAAATTTGGAAATTTCTCACCCAGTTCGTCAGCCTGAGCTTGTGTTACTTCGATATTTTCTAGACCTAAATTTAGCTTATTTGCGATCTCTATTAGCTCGTTTAGATTTTTGGCTCCCCTTAGCTCGTTTAGCGTCGTTTCGCTTGAGAGTGCTTTGGCTAGGCGGTTTTCGAAATTTGGAAATTTGCTGATTTTTTCGCCGCCGCTAAGCATCTCTAAAATTTGCAAAAGCTGCATAAAAGTCGCGTTTTCAAATAAATTTTCTGCCGCTTCCTCGCCTAAAATTTCTTTTACGTCTGTGCTTTGTATGGGCGCTTTGGTTTGCTGATTTTGAGCCGTTTGAGTGGATAAATTTACGGCTTTTGCCATCTCTTTTAGGTCTTTTGCGCTTAAATTTTCGCCCTTTTTCGCGGCCGCGTCTAGCACCATAGAGAGAAATGCGCCGTCCTCTTTACCGCCTTTTTGCGAGCTTTTGCTCTGCTTTTTCACGCCGCCTTTGATGCTCGCGTCAAAGGACAAAATATCGTTTTGAGTTGTCTGCATAAAAACCCTTTAAATTTAACTTTCATGAACCTTGCAAGAAACGTTCCAAAGTAGCTTTATTATTTTTATAAGGAAAATTTGGCTAAAATCAGCCCCATTTTAATAACGGAGAAAAATTTTGGAAAAGATACGAAACATCGCCGTCATCGCTCACGTCGATCACGGCAAAACCACGATGGTTGACGAGCTCTTGAAACAATCGGGTACTTTTAACGAGCACCAAGCCGTCGGTGAACGCGTGATGGACAGCAACGACATCGAGCGCGAGCGCGGCATCACGATTCTCTCGAAAAACACTGCGATCCGCTACAAGGACACCAAAATCAACATCATCGACACCCCGGGCCACGCCGATTTTGGCGGCGAGGTGGAGCGCGTGCTAAAGATGGTCGACGGCGTTTTGCTGCTCGTAGACGCACAAGAAGGCGTAATGCCGCAGACTAAATTCGTCGTGAAAAAAGCGCTCTCGCTCGGCCTTCGCCCAATCGTCGTCGTAAATAAAATCGACAAACCCGCAGCCGATCCTGATCGCGTGATAAACGAGATTTTCGACCTTTTCGTGGCGCTTGAGGCAAACGACGAACAGCTGGAGTTCCCAGTCGTTTATGCAGCGGCTAGAAACGGCTACGCGAAGCTAAATTTGACCGACGAAAACGTAAATATGCAGCCGCTTTTCGAGACGATTTTATCTCACGTTCCGGCTCCTAGCGGCGATATAAACAACCCTTTGCAGCTTCAGGTTTTCACGCTTGATTACGACAACTATGTCGGTAAAATCGGCATCGCTCGTATCTTTAACGGCAAAATTTCTAAAAACCAAAACGTGATGCTCGCTAAAGCCGACGGCACGAAAACTACGGGCAGAATTTCAAAACTCATCGGCTTTTTGGGTCTTGAGCGCCGCGACATCGACGAGGCGCAGGTGGGCGATATCGTGGCGATAGCGGGCTTTGAGGCGCTGGACGTCGGCGATAGCGTCGTAGATCCAAACTCTCCGATACCGCTTGATCCCCTAAAAATCGAGGAACCTACGCTTAGCGTCGTGTTTAGCGTAAACGACAGTCCGCTAGCGGGTACCGAGGGTAAACACGTAACATCAAACAAACTCGACGAACGTCTAGCTAGCGAGATGAAAACCAATATCGCGATGCGCTACGAAAACATCGGCGAGGGTAAATTTAAGGTTAGCGGCCGCGGCGAGCTACAGATCACGATTTTGGCCGAAAATATGCGCCGAGAGGGCTTTGAGTTTTGCCTCGGACGTCCCGAGGTTATCGTAAAAGAGATCGAAGGCGTACGCTGCGAACCGTTTGAGCTGCTAGTGTGCGACGTGCCGGACGAGTTTAGCGGCACCGTGATCGAAAAGCTCGGACGCAGAAAGGCCGAGATGGTCTCGATGCACCCGACCGGCGACGGACAGACCAGGATCGAGTTTGAGATCCCTGCGCGCGGTCTTATCGGTTTTAGAAGCCAGTTTTTGACCGATACGAAGGGCGAGGGCATCATGAACCACAGCTTCCTTGAGTTTCGACCGCTCATCGGTAGCGTCGAGCACCGCAGTAACGGCGCTCTAGTCTCGATGGAAAACGGCGTGACGCTAGCGTATAGCCTCTGGAACTTGCAAGATCGCGGCGTCCTTTTCGTCGATCCGCAAACCAAGACCTACGTGGGCATGATCATCGGCGAGCACAGCCGTCCAAACGATCTGGACGTAAACCCGATCAAGGGCAAAAATCTCACCAACGTGCGCGCTAGCGGCTCTGACGATGCTATCAAGCTCGTGCCGCCTAGAAAGCTCAGCCTAGAGCGCGCTTTGGAGTGGATCGAGGAGGATGAGCTGGTCGAAGTCACGCCGTCAAACATACGCGTGCGTAAACGCTATCTAGATCCTACTATACGCCGCAGAATGGCAAAAACCAAAGAATAAATTTTATAAATTTAGCCTGTAAATTTGCACTTTTGCGGGCTAAATTTTGCTCTTTAAGTGTTCTCGCAATATTTTTCACTCGCTTTAAATCCGCTCAAATTTGATGTCAAATTTTAGTTTTAAATATAAGTAAAAAGTAAATTATATTACATTTTAATATAAATAGAAATAATAAATATATAAGAAATATAGTGATACAATTTCACATCAAATATTATTTTTAAGGAGCGATTGTGAAGAAAATTTTACTTTTGGCGGCGATTTGCGGCGCTGTTTTTGCGCAGCAAACCTACGAACTAAATGTACCAAATATGAACTGCGGCGGTTGCGCCAAGAAAATCGAAGATGCCGCAAAGGGCGTCAAGGGTGTCACCGCAGTGAGCTATGATCTAAAAAGCAAAGACGTAAACATCACCGCAGATAACGGCGTGAACGTGATGGATGTCGTGAACGCGATCCAAGCCAAAAAATACAAAGTCGGTATCAAAGAATGAAAAAGCTAGCTCTAGCGCTGGCGCTTTGCGCGGCGGCGTTTGCGGACAAGACTTTAGTTTACGAGATCCCAAACATGGCCTGCGTGAGCTGCTACGAGGTCATCACGCAGACGCTAAATACGCTTAACGGCGTGAAGAAATTTGAGGTAAATTTGGAAGCTAAAACGGCCGACATCGTCGTCCAGGACGACTTTGCCGAAAATACGGTCGTAGAGGCGCTCAAAAAACAGGGCTATCAGGCGATTTTAAAATCTGCTAAATAGTGTTTATCGGTCGTATCTGAGTTTAAATTTACGATGATTTTGGCTTCGGATACGGCTTTTTGAAAACGTTGCTTCACTCTAAGTGGAGTAAATTTTAGCAATAGCCTTAAAATTTTGCAAAAGAGTTTTAAGGCTCTAAAACTCTAGCCTCAAATTTTATCTCTTTTCTGAAATATTTAAAATATACGTAAATGCAAAATAGCGGGACAGAAATGTACCAAAAAAGCGACGACTAAGACATAAAAAACTGCAAACCCTATCAATCACATACTTATCACTAAAGCAAGCAGCAAGTCGTCCATCTTTAGCGCCTCCGTTGTATAAATTTAGTAAATTTTAGATGTAATTATAAAAAATCTCGTATTAAAAATCGGTTTTACGTAAAATTGCGGCGAAATTTCAAATTTTACCCGTCAAATTTGCTAAAATACCCGCAAAAATCACGCAAGGAGAGCAAATGAAATACGATTTTGATACGCCTGTAGAGCGAGGCGGGACGTATTCGTCAAAGTGGAAAACGAGTGGCGACGAGCTACCGATGTGGGTGGCGGATATGGATTTTAAGGTCGCGCCGGAGATTTTAGAGGCATTGCAAAAACGGCTGGATAACGGAGTTTTTGGATATTCGTACGTGCCGCAGGAGTGGAGCGAGGCCATCTGCTCGTGGTGGAGCAGGCGTCACGACGTCAAATTTGACCCAAGCTGGCTGATTTTTTGCACGGGCGTGATCCCGATCATCAGCTCTGCCGTGCGCAAATTTACGAGCGTGGGCGATAAAATCGTGATCCAAAGCCCCGTCTATCACGTCTTTTACCGCAGTATCGAAAACAACGGCAGGATCGCGCTTACAAACGAGCTAGCATACGACGGGCGCGGCTACGATATCGACTTTGCAGACCTCGAAGAAAAACTCGCCGACCCGCTAACGACGATGTTTATCCTTTGTAACCCGCACAATCCAGTCGGCAAAATTTGGAGCAAGGAAAAGCTAGCCAAAATCGGCGAACTATGCGCTAAACACGGCGTTTTGGTGATCTCCGACGAGATTCATTGCGACATCACGAGCCCCGGCAAAAGCTACATACCCTTTATCCGCGCGAGCGAGACTTGCAAAAACATCTCGATCACCTGCGTTTCGCCGACTAAAGCCTTTAACATCGCCGGCTTGCAAAGCTCCGCCGCTGTGGTGCCAAACCCAAAACTGCGCGCTAAAATGGCAAAAGCCATCAACGACGACGAGGTCGGCGAGGGCAACGCATTTTCTTGTATCGCGGCGATCGCGGCGTTTGAGCGAGGCGAAGCGTGGCTCGAGCAGATGCGTGAATACCTAGAGCAAAACCGCAAAATCGTAAGCGAGTTTTTGCAAAACGAACTGCCGCAGATTAGGCTTGCAGAGCAGGACGCCACGTATCTGCTATGGCTTGACTGCCGCGAAATTTGCGACGACGCGAGCGATTTTCATAAATTTTTACGCCAAAAAGCGGGTCTTTGGCTAAACGACGGCAACGCGTATAGAGGCGAGGAAAAATGCTTCTTGCGCCTCAATATCGCCACGCAAAGATCGCGCGTGCTAGAGGGGCTAAAACGCCTAAAATCAGGCGCTCTGGCCTACGCGAAAAGTAGGGAATAATATATTTACGAAAAATTGGGATAAAATTTAGACCTTTTTGGTATGATTTGCGCGTCCGACAAGAAAACCTCCTTTTTGTAACGGCGCCTCGGCTCCCCCTGCCGGGGCGTTTTTGTCTTATTCATTAAGCTTTTTTAGTTATAATCCTTCTCATAAATTTACCACGCCTAGCTCAAATTTAAGCAAATTTAGCGTTTCAGGCGAAAGGACGAAAATGCTAACTCACATAGACGAAAACAACCGCCCAAAAATGGTCGACGTAAGCGACAAGGGCGTAACTACGCGCATAGCCGTAGCAAGCGGCATCATAAAAATGTCGCGCGAAGCCTTTGACGCGATCAAAAACAACACCGGCAAAAAGGGCCCGGTTTTGCAAACCGCCGTCGTAGGCGCGATAATGGGCGCGAAAAAGACGAGCGAACTCATCCCGATGTGCCATCCGCTGCTAATCAGCGGCATAAACTGCGACATCGAGGAGCTAACCCAAATCTGCGCCTACAAGCTAACCGTTAGCGTTAAGATAGACGGCAAAACAGGCGTCGAGATGGAGGCGCTAACAGGCGTTAGCGTCGGGCTACTAACGATCTACGATATGATAAAAGCGATAGATAAAACCATGCAGATAACAGATATCGCGCTAGAAAGCAAGAGTGGAGGCAAAAGTGGCGACTACGTGCGATCTAAATAAAGAACCAGAAATCATCTATCCAAATTTCTGGGAATACAAAATCATCGTGCTTGATAGTGAAAACGCGCAAGCTATCGTGCAGGGCGTCGTAGGCGAGAGGCAACACAAGATAACGCCGTCAAAATCGAGCAAAGAGGGCAAATACAAAGGCTACAATCTAAGCGTTTTGGTTAATTCTAACCAGGAGCGATTAGAAATTTTTTCCGCGCTAAGACGCGTTTGCAAATACGTACTATAAGGACTTTCATGCAAAATTTAGTCTTCATTCAAACCATAAAAGAGAACAAAAACGACCCGCAAATTTCCGTTTTGATCAGGGAATTTGCGCTAAGCGAGTTTAGAAAAAGCGTCAAAGGCGCAAAAAACGGCGACGAAAACGCGGCTCTAGCTGAAGAGTTTGAGCAAATTTGCGAGGCGCTAAAGGGCGAGGATCTGCTAAACCGCCAAAACGTCGCCAACCTCATCCAAAGCGCGGGCGACGCGCTCAGCGAGGCAAAAGAGCAGTATATCCACCGCCTGATCTACGAAAAAGAGCAGATCGAGCGGCAAATTTACGCGCAAAAAGACGAGATCAAAAATGACGTTCGCGCGCTGCTTGAAAATATGGAAAATTTCATAAAAAGCAGCGACCTGGCGGATAAAGATGAAATTTTAACCGCGATAGACGAAAAAATGCTCTGTGAGCTACAAATGCTGGGAATCCTAAAAGAAACCACCGAGGCGGCGTTTCTAACTGCGATCGAAAAGGGCGACGACGTAAAAGACACGGTCGAGCAAATCGCCAAAAACGTCGTGCTTAGCGCGATAAACGAGGGCGAAGCGAGCAAGGAGCGCATCCTGGAGATCGCAAGGACGGTCTGCGAGGCGGCGAGCGAGATAGCCGACGTCGATCAGGCCTTTGCCAAAGAGCTAATAAGCGGCGCGATCGGCGGCGTAAAAGAGGCGCTTGGCAAGAGGACGGAGAAGTTTATCGAGGAGATCAAATTTGCCCCGGACGGCCAGACGCTGCTTGGCGAGGCTAGAGAATTTGTAAGGCTCGAGGAGAGATTTGTAGCGATGCTGCGCGATATGGCGCGCTCAGATGAGCCGTCTGCCGCCGTGATAAACGAAATCCTAGACGAGTCCATAGATAGCTACTTCGCCAAATTTAAGCGCCTGCAAAACGACGTTTCGCGCCAAATCGAGCTTCAGCTAGAGGAGCTAAAATTTAACGAAAATATCGATAAATTCGCTAGCCTTGCGGGAGCTAAATTTGAGGAGCTAAAGCGCGAGGTCGGTCAAGCCGGCGATAAGCTTAAAGAAAATTTTAACGCCAAAGAACGCATCGAAGCGCTAAAAAAAGAGATAAACGACTTTGAAAAGCGAACCGAGGAGAAGCTAACCGAGATAAGTGCTAGCGAGATCGGCGAAAACCTCAAAGCAAAATCAAAAGAACTAGGCGAAAAGCTCTACAAAGCCGCCGAAAATCTCATAAAAACCGCTAAAGAAAAGATCGGCAAAAAAGAGGATGAGAAAAAGGACGAGTAAGCTAAGCTTGGGCGCGTATGCTTAAATTTGCGCCCGGATTTTACTTACCTGCTACAAACGGCGGCAAATTTGACGCGGTAAATTTGCGCTCAAATTTGACTCCGTCAAAACGCCGCGAAAGTCAAATTTAACCCCAAAGGATCAAAAGTGAGTATCACCTTTTTTGTTAAAAATAAAAAGAAGTTTCTAGTCGGCCTTGCGCCCGTGATGAGCGTGGAGGAGGCGCTGCGGTTGGTGCCAAATTTATCACAGTTTAACGCCGATGAAGACGACGAGGAGTTTGACGCAGATAGCTTTTATGGCGCGAAGCTTGACGAGTTTGACTGCCTCGTTGCCGGCACGGACGGGCTTAGCGGGCGCGGCTTTGAGATCGGATACGAAGACGGCGCCTACAACGTCCGCATCGGCACGCCAAGCACCCGCACGGACTGGAAAATCGCGCTAGAATATCTAAAAAACCTAGCCATAAAAATGGACGGCGAAATCGTGAGCGAGGACGGCGAGAAATTTAGCGCGCAAAATATCGAAAGCTTTAACTATGAGCACGACATACGCGCGGGGCTAGAGGTGATAGAGCAAAATTTGCAAAAAGAGGCGCAAATCAGCACTATTTACGGCATAAGAAACGAAGTGTCGTTTGATAAAAAGATCATGGCTCGCATACTAGGTGCGAAGGATCCAGCGGACGAATTTGGCAAATTTGTAACCGGTATCCAAAATTTGAATGCGTATTTTGCAAATCAGATGTTTTATCGCAGGAACGATAGCGGCGAGATCAGCGGAGATTACGTCCTGTCGCAAGACGTCGTTACCGTGCTGCCGTATGAACCTAGCGTGGAGTATAAAAATTTGCAAATGCTAGGCGATGAGAAAGTCGCGCGGTGGAAGATCGCGATATTTGGCGGAGAGGGCGACGATGAGGAAAAATACGAAATCCTAGCGACGCTGAAATATGAAAGTTTCATCCAAAATTTGCCAAAAGATAAATACAAATTTATCGATGCGAAAAATATCGTCGTAAGCGCGTTTAGCAAGGCAGAATTTGACGAGCTAATCGCAAAATGCGGCGAAGATGGGCTAGCGGACTAAGCGGCTTTTTGCTGGCAGATATCCGACTCCTCGCTTTTAAAAGAGGTACAGTGCAGGGCAAATTTAAGCCGGCCGCTCGATTTAAATTTGCCGATTTCATTTAAAAACGCTCGATACATCGACTGTTAAAGCAAAAGATAAAACATGGCAGTTTTGGGCTAGGCTAATTTATTTTATTCGCAAGCAAGTCCGGTAAAATCAGCTACGGGTTTTGATTTTATACAGTCGTTTCAAATTTGCTCCCCATATTTTGCTTCGCCGACCTTGTCCGTTTTCACCCAAGCCGCGATATAGATGAAAAACGAAGCCACGAGCAAAAAGAAACCAAATACCGCCAAAACACCGCTCGCCCACAGTAGCTCGCCCGCAAAAAACGTGCAAACGTAGATGCGAAAAAGCCCGTTTCTAGTTAGCCTCGCAAGCTCGAAAAAGACCCTCCCCCACACGAACGCGACGTAGCCTAGTAGCAGTAGCGCGATGACGGCGACTAGCTTAGCTAGCGGATGAGCCGCGTCCGCCATATAGGACGCCAGCGTCGCCGTGACGTGAGCGACGAACATCACGATCATCGCCTTGCCGTAGTTTATGTGCAGATCCTCGCTGTGAGCGAGCTTGGCGACTCCGCCTAGCGCCGCGTAGGTTAGCAGTGCGGCTGCTATGACGGCGAGATTGTCCGCGATCTGCAGCGCCAGTCCCGAGTAACTAGCGATAAAGTACGCGTAGATCTTGATCACGGCCGGTACGATGCCCGATGCGATACCCAGCATCCTAGCCCGCTCAAACGCCGCGCTCTCTTTTAACGCAGCCTTCGTCTCCTCGCTTCTGACGTTTTTCGTCGAGCGCTTTTCGCCCTCGTCTGCGATCACAAATACATCTCTCGCAAACGCCCCATCAGGCCGAAACGCCGCTCGCTCGCCGCCGCTAGGTCGCCCCGAGCGCACGTCCTCGAAGCTAAATTTATAGTATTTGCCGTCATCGCCGATTATCGTCGTTTCGTTGATCGCTACGCCCTTCACCAACTCTCCTTTTTGCATTTTTGCCGCCCTGTTTTAGATTAGCCCGCTTGTTTGCGTTTTTAGGGTGCGGGTTATGCCGCCTGTCAAATTTGACGCCAAAGTCCCTAGTCCAGCCAAATTTTACGGTTTAGCCGCAGCTCCTCGACGATACGAAGGAAGCCTCCGATCTCGTCTTTGTAAAATCTATTTGCCCCTTTGCCCACGAGCGGACGGCGCAGATCGGGCTCGAAGTTATCGCGTCCCGTGCGGATCGCCATGCAGATTTTATCGCCGACTAGCACGATATTTATAGGGCGGTGAAATCTCGTTTTTAGCAGTTTTAGATTTTCCATCAGACTAGGCGTGAGCGCATATCTAGCCTCGATCTGATCAGTCGTATAGACGCGAAATAGCCGCTCAAACTCAGCGTCGTCCATCCTCGCACGCTTGCCGCCGTAGTCCTTAAAATCATCCATCCCGCTGCAAATTTGAGTG
Source organism: Campylobacter showae CSUNSWCD (assembly GCF_000313615.1). NCBI lineage: Bacteria > Pseudomonadati > Campylobacterota > Epsilonproteobacteria > Campylobacterales > Campylobacteraceae > Campylobacter > Campylobacter showae. The sequence goes on from NZ_AMZQ01000007.1 coordinate 120,473, forward strand.
ACGCCCTTTAGCCGTTTAGGAAAATCGGCGACGAACAAAATCCCCGCAAAAAGCACTCTATGCGTCTTGTTTCCGTGTAGATCCTCTTTGATGCTTATCGCCTCTACGTCGCTAAATTTGACCCGCACTCCCTCTATCTGCCCGAAAATCAGGTCGTTGCCCGAGTATTTGTCGATGTCAAAATCATAAATCATATAAAGATAATCGCTCTCTACGCACTCGCCCGGATAATACGCCAGACCGCAGCTCTCCACGATGCTCCTCACGACTTTTCGCTTAAATTTAAAGGTAAAGCTACCCGTGAAAATACTCTCGAAAAAATAGTACATCGCAGCCCCGCAGACCACAAACGCGACCGCGCTAAGGACGGCGTTTTGCGCGGCTAAATAAAGTAGCCAAGCTAGCGCGGCGGCGACAAAGACGCAGGTGAGCTTTAGCCTAAAAAGCGAACGCAAAACCTTTTGCCGCTCAAGCTCTAGCAAGGCCAGATCGTCCATTTTTGCTCCTGTTTTTAATCTAACGCCTTTTGCAAATTTGGCTATTTTGCGGGCTTTAGCCTTTAAATTTGCGTTTTAAACCGCTTAAATTTAAGCTCTTTTCTGTGGGCGGCGACGCTCAAATTTGGATCAAATTTGGCTCAAATTTACCGCCCGCGCCGCTTTTGTGCTCAAATTTAACGAGCCGACGAAGCCCGCTCGTGTTTTCAAGGACGCAGTTAAAGCGCTCAAATTTAACGTCAAATTTGACGAAACGAGCGCAAATTTAGCGGTTAAAAAGCTCGTGCACGTCGTGCGGGTCGTCTTGACCTTTCGGCACCTCGAAAAATGCCGCCTTGTGAAACCTCGCCCAGCTAGCGACGATGTTTGACGGAAACATCTCCACGGCGTTGTTATAATCAGTCACTGCGGCGTTGTAGGCGCGGCGCGCGGCGGAGATCTGCTCCTCAACATCGTTTAGCGTCTTTTGCAGGTGCATGACGTTTTCGTTGGCTTTGAGCTCGGGGTAGTTCTCGACGACGACGTTGAGCTTTGAGATGAGGTTTGACAGCTCGCCGTTTAGCGCAAATCTCTGCTCGTCGCCCGCGGCCTTTTGAATACCGCTTCTAAGCGCGGAGATGTTTTCTAGCAGCTCGCGCTCGTGCGTGATGTACTGCTTGACGGTGGCGACGAGGTTTGGGATGAGGTCAAAGCGCTTTTTTAGCTGCGTATCGACGCCGGATCTGATGTTTGAGACTTGGTTGCGCTTGCCCACCAGCGAGTTGTAGACTGAGATGACTATGAGCGCGAGGACGGCAATGATGCCTAAAACGATGTACATTTTTGCTCCTTTTTTGGGTGCAATTATAGCCAAACGGGGCTAAAATTCGTAAATTTAGGCTTGATTTTGGGCTTTTGGACGGCTGTTTGGGGCTGCTCTTGTGCGGGGTTTTTGATTGTTTGCGCGGTTTGTTTGCACTAGCTCGGCTTGACGGCGGATGCTTTTGTTGTCACTGCTTGCGAGATCAAATCGGCCCTCAAATTTATGCGCTCCGCAAAGCTGCCAATTTAACCATAGCCAAATTTAACGGTAAATTTTAAAAGAGAAAGCAAATTTCATTGCGTTGTTATTACGGTCTTTGCGGCATTGCGTTCGATTTAACGGCCGGCTTTATTGCGGACGAGGATAAGATGTAAATTTGATAAAAATAGAGTTGCGACAAATGGTTTTGGATTTTACGTCAACGCGCTTAACTGTTTGCTTGCAAGCAGTTTTTCTAGTTTGCGATTTTTAAAGAATTTGACGACGTCAAACGCGATCTTGGCAGCCAGAAGCGCCAAAAAAACGTGTCTAAAAGCATAAAATTTGCCTAGATATTTATGCTTTTTCATGAGCTTTAGCGCGAGTGTTTTTATCGCTTCTATCGGTTTTTTGATTGCTTCGCCGATCATTTTGTCCTTTATCTCGTGGACAACGAGAGCGGTAACGGTTTTTAGGTATTTTTTCGTTTTGGGGGCGGGTAAATTTTGCGTCGCAGTTTTGCCGTAAACGCCGTCAACCCAATCCTCAAAATTTTGCCGCGCGTTTTTGCTTTTTAGGAGTTTTTCGCCGGCTTTGCTTATCTCGTAAATCCCTCGCGAGGTCTTTAAAACGATCCTTTTTTCTTGCGGTAAAGCTTGAATTTTGGGGCTATTTGCTATGACGCTTAAAAGCGCGTCCGCTTTACTCTGGCTTGCACCAGTTTCGCGCGATAAAAACTCCGCTATCTCCTTACGACTTGCCTTTTTTCTCTCGTTTAAAAACTGCGCCAACAAAAATAATCCTTGATAATCCATCGCAAAAACTCTCATTATTATATTAAATTGAGAATTATACTTAAAATATCTCAAAATAAAATAAAAGCCAGTATCATTTTGATTTTGGCGCGTTGAGCTATAAACCAAAATTTGAGCTTTTTACGACATTTTTGGCATAAAACAAAGGACTTGAATTTCAAATTTGGGATTAATCTACATAAAAGCGACGGTATTTACGGTAAATTTTACCAAATCGCGCAGAGTAGTCCAGCTAACGCTGGTCGGTAAAATTACAAAAGATAGCAAATTTACCGACTAATCATACGCACAAAAAGTGCGAAATTTAGTTGCCCGTCAGTCTAAATTTGAAGCTTGGGCTTTAGCAAATCAAGCAAATTTAAGCCCAAAGTAGCCAGAAATTGGTGCCAAATTTATCTCGCGAGCAAATCCAAATTTGAGATGGCAAAGGATATATCGCTAAATTTTAGCCATCAAAATTTACTGCGAAAGCAATCTCAAATTCGGCGTCAAATTTATTTTGCTGGCGAGCTTTTTAAGGTAAATTTAACTAACAAAAAACTCCTGCGCAGCCTGCTTGCTCTCAAAAGGTTTCACGCAAATCTCGCGCTCGCCGATCCTAGCTCGCACCGCCGTATCTTTGTCTGCTCTTGTATAGGCAAGCGCCAGCCGCACGGCTAACTCGAGGTCGGCTTCGTTAAATTTAGCATCCACGAAGCTCACCGCGCCCACGATATCGCCGTCAAATTTGATCTGCGTAAATTTTGGATTATTTAGAGCTAGCAGTTTGGCGTTGTCGTTTTCGTCGCGGCCGATGACCATTTTGGTGCCGTTTGTTAGGCGCAGATGTCGTCCGAGGCGCAGTAGCTGCATATCAGCGCTCGTCATATCCGGGTCAAATTTGATGAAATCTTTGATTTTATTCGCAAAGCTCTCGATCGTGAGCAGGCACCCGCCGCCGGGCGTCTCGTACTCGCTAAAGCCAAACTCTTTCGCAAGCGCGAGCTGTCTCTTGCGGTCGCGTCCGCTGATGGCGAGCAGCTTGCTGCGATCGACCCAACCCTCGCGCTCGGGCTTCGTGGGCTTCATCAGCTGCGCAGACATCGGACGCAGGATGAGGTCCTCCTCGTCGCCTGCGGCGTTTTTGACCTGCGCCATCGCGTCGCGCCTCTGGCTCATCGGACGCTGACCGATCACTTCGCCCGTCGCGATAAAGTCCGCACCCTCCGAGCGCATCATCGCAAGCGCCGTTTTAAACATATACCCGTGGCAGTCGATGCATGGGTTAAAGTGCTTGCCGTAGCCGTATTTTGGCGTGAAAAGCACGTCGCGTAGGTATTCGTTTCTGATATCGACCATCTTAAAATCGGCTCCGGCTTCGTTTGCGCGGCGGCGTAAAATTTCCGCCTTTTTCTCGTCGCCGCTAAAGCCGATGTCGATGTGGATCGCAGTGACATCGATGCCTTGAGCTGTTAGCAGCTTGATGGCGATCATGCTGTCCAGCCCGCCGCTAAATAAAACTAACGCTTTCATTTTTTAAGTTCCTCGATAATTTTTTTTATTTTTGATAGTATTTGTTTTTTTTCCTCTAAAGGAATTTGTTTTGCCGAATATTCTTTGTGCAAATTCTCGTAAAATCTCACTTTTAAAATAACTATATTTTTTAAAATTTCATCCTCGTCTTTAAAGGCATCGTAGTTTTCAAACATCAGCTCGCGCACGGCGGGATCGTCCGCGCTGGCCCCCTGCGCGACCGCTTCGTAAATATCTCTGTGACGGACGAAATACTCCGTTTTTAAATTTTCTAAAACAATTTTTTTAAAATTTGGATTTTCGATCATCGTTTTTAAAAACCGAATTTCAAGTATATCTTTACGCCCGCGCTGATTTTTGCCCAAATTTTGCATTTCGTAGGCCTGCATGCGCTCTTTGGCGGCTTGCGTATTTGCGCCTCTAGTTAGCCAAAACGACCCCTCGGCTATCTTTAAAATTTTAGCCACGAGCGGGATGTAGGAGTTTGCGACGATGGGCTTTAGGCTCGCGGTAAAGGCCTGGATCGCTTCTAGCGCTTTTTGCTTTTGCACGGGGCGCGAGAGGTCAAAGCCGCTAGCTAAATGCCTGATGTAAAATTCGCCAATCTCCATGCCGCTTTCAAAAATTTGCCGCAGATACTCTATCTTGCCGGCTACCACCATATCGGCCGGATCTGCGCCACCTTCTATGATGACGACGCTACCGTCGATTTCGTTTTGCGCGAGCAGTAGGGCGGACTTCGTCGCGGCGTTTATACCCGCCTCATCGCCGTCAAAGCACAAGATAACGCTAATCTCGCCGCGTTTTAAAAGCGGCAGGTGCTTGGTCGTGAGCGCAGTTCCAAGCACGGCTACGACGTTGTTAAAGCCCGCCTTGTGCAGCATGATGACGTCCATGTAGCCTTCGGTGATGATGATCTGATTTTTGGTGAAAATTTCTCGCTTTGCTAGGTGGTAGCCGTAAAAAAGAGTCGATTTGTCAAAAACCGCGGACTGGGGCGAATTTACGTATTTAGCGGGGTTGCCGCTGATCGTGCGTCCGCCAAATCCCACCAGCCGCCCCGCATGCGTGTAGATAGGAAAGGTGATTCGGTTTATGAAACTCGCGTAAATGCCGTTTTCGTTTTGCTTTACGATGCCGACTTCTAGGGCTTCTTTGGGTTCGATTTGCTCGTTTTGCAGTAGCCTTATCGTCTGCGCGCTCTCGGGTGCGAAACCCAGCTCAAATTTATCTATCAGCTCGTCTGTTACACCGCGCGAGTACAGATAACTGGCGGCCGCGGGAGTTTTGTAAAGCAGCGAGCGGTAAAAGGCATTCGCGTTTTCTAGGATGTGCTTGTTTTCCTTCGCCGGTTCGCCGCCTCGCACGTAGTTTAGTGTGAAATTTTGCAAACTAGCGATCTTTTCGACGGCTTCGGGGTAGCTTAGCTTTTCGTAGTCCATCACGAATTTGATCGCGTCGCCGCCGGCTTTGCACGAAAAGCAGTGAAATATCCCGCGCGACGGGCTCACGCTCATGCTCGGGTTTTTATCGTCGTGAAACGGGCAGACGCACACGAAGTTCGCGCCACTTTTTTTCAGCGGCAGATAGTGCCCGACGACATCGACGATATCGGTTTGCGCTTTTAGTCTTTCTATTGATTTTGGATCGATCATAAGCGAGATTATACAATCGTTTTGCTATAATCGGCGTTAAATTTGACTTTAGAAAGCGGCATTTTGGATATATTTTTTATCGAATTTAGAGACCCGATTTTCGGTCTCGTGGTGCTAGTCGCCGCGGTGCTCGTGATCGCCGTTTTTAGCTACGCATGGGGCGTTTTTAAGAACAAAGACGAAAAGGCGGAGATCGCGGGATTTTTGAAAAAATTCGGCAAATCTCAGGGTCTGAGCGACGAAAACAAACAGCTTTTGATAAACTCGGGTGCAGATACGGCTACGATGTGCTTTTTGGCGGGGACGTTTTCAAAAAGCGGGTATTTTGAAAAGGCTATCAACGTCTATGCCGTGGCTTTGGAGCGGGCTAAAAACCGCACGGCAAAGGAGCAAATTTTCACCGATCTTGGTCAAACTTATTTTAAGGCGGGCTTTTTGGAGCGCGCAAAGAGCGTATTTTTAGAGGCGCTAAAAATCTCCCCGCGAAATCAAATCGCGCTAAAATCTCTAACGATAATTTTCGAAAAACTAAAAGACTACGAGGGCGCATTGCAGACCCTGGATGCTTTGCAGGAGCTTGGCAGTGACGTGAGAGCGCAGACGGCGTATATCAAGGCGCTGCAAATTTTAGCGGATAAAAGCAAAGATGAAACCGCTAAAATCGGCGAAATTTTAGCCCTAAAGGACGAATTTGCGCTCGTGCGCCGAATGGCGATGGAGAGGCTAAATTTAAGCGGCTCGGCTCTTAAAGATTTTGCCGATTTCCCGCCGCTTGAGGATGTTTTGGATTTGGTTTATTATCAAAACTCGCCCGTAAATTTAACCGATCCCGAGTATAAGAGCCTGTTTTTCGTAAAAGGCATGAGCGACGAGGACGGCGCACCGCTAGGCTTTGAGCTAGAGGTTTTAAAGAAGCTAAAAGCGGCAAACTACGACAAAGCCGCGCTTAGCTTTAACTACGTTTGCAAGAGCTGTAAAAACGCCTTTCCGATGCATTTTTACCGCTGTCCGATGTGTAGCGAGCTAGGCAGCGTGCAAATTTTGCCTCACATCACGGAAAAATCCGATGAAAACAGTATGCCTTTTTAGCGACGGCTCGTGTCTGGATAACCCAGGTCCTGGCGGCTGGGCATACACCCTAGAGTACGGAGAGCACAAAAAAACGGCAAGCGGCGGCGAGGCGCACACGACAAATAATCAAATGGAACTACGCGCTGCGATCGAGGGGCTAAAGGCGCTAAAACAGCCCTGCCGCGTAAAGCTCTACACCGATAGCTCATACGTCGCAAACGCCGTAAATGCGTGGCTAGAGGGCTGGGTCAAAAAAAACTTTAAAAACGTAAAAAACGTCCCTCTGTGGCAGGAGTATCTGGCTGCTAGCGAGCGGCACGAGGTCGAGGCGATCTGGGTCAAAGGCCACGCCGGACACCCGCAAAACGAGCTTTGCGACGAGATGGCGCGCGAACAAGCCGTAAAGATAAAAAATAACTTAAAAGGCGAATAATGCGAAATTTGGAAGAAAAATTAGGATATAAATTTAAAGACGAAAAGCTGCTAAAAACTGCGCTCACGCATAAAAGCGTAAAAGGCGGCGCAAACAACGAGAGGCTCGAGTTTTTGGGCGATGCGGTGATGGATCTAGTGATCGGGGATTATCTTTTTCACAAATTTTCGCGCCTAAGCGAAGGCGATCTAAGCAAACTGCGCGCCGCGCTCGTAAATGAAAAAAGCTTCGCCGAGCTGGCTAAATATCTAAATTTAGGCCAACTCATCAATATCTCGCCCGCCGAGGAGCACAACGGCGGACGGGCAAAAGCCTCGATCTTATCAGACGCCTTTGAGGCGCTGATGGGCGCGATCTACCTAGAAAGCGGCTTTGACGCCGTACGCGCGGCTAGCCTAAAGGCCTTTGAGAGATGCTACCCCGATATAAATTTCGACCGCATGGTAAAAGACTACAAAACCGCGCTGCAAGAGCTCACTCAAGCGCGCTTCGCCGAGATACCAAAATACGTGCTGGTGGGCTCAAAAGGCCCCGATCACAAGAAGGAATTTGAGATCGCGCTGATGCTAAACGAGCGCGAGATCTCGCGAGCCGCGGGCAAGAGCAAAAAAGAAGCCGAGCAAAAAGCCGCTAAAACCGCGCTTGAGATTTTAGGAGAGGGCAAGTGAATACCTTTGGGCGCAAACTAACGCTAACGACGTTTGGCGAGAGTCACGGATCGGCGATCGGCGGCGTGCTAGACGGCTTTCCTGCAGGCGTGCGTATTGATTTAAATTTTATCCAAAGCGAGCTTGATAAGCGAAAGCCGGGCGGCTCTAAATTTGCCACGGCAAGGAATGAGGGCGACCGCGTGGAGATTTTAAGCGGCGTGTTTGAAGGTGTCAGCACTGGCACTCCGATCGGTTTCATCATCCGAAACGAAAATCAAAAATCGGGCGATTATGAAAATTTACGCGAGCTCTTTCGTCCCGGGCACGCCGACTACGCCTACTACCGCAAATACGGCATCCGCGACCACCGAGGCGGCGGACGCAGCTCGGCTAGAGAGACGGCCGTGCGCGTGGCTGGCGGTGCGATAGCTCAAATTTTGCTGGACGAATTTGGCATGAGCGTACAAAGCGGCGTGGCTAGCGTGGGCAAAATTTCGTGCGGCGAGCGGTTAGACTTTGATCTCGCGGCGCGCTCGGAGATATTTTCGCTAGGCAACGAAGAAGCGATGAAAGAAGAAATCCTAAAAGCTAAGCAGGAGCACGACAGCGTCGGAGCTAGCGTCGTTACGGTTATCCACGGCGCGCCGGCTGGGCTTGGCGAGGGGTTATACTATAAATTTGACGCGGCAATTGCGGCTGCGATGATGGGCATAAACGGCGTCAAAGCCGTAGAGATCGGCGAGGGCGTGAGTGCTAGCAAGATGCGCGGCAGCGAAAATAACGACTCGATGGGCGCAAAATATGCGCACGTAAATTCGGGAGGCTCGGCTCGCGGCGTAAATTTGAGTAGCTCGGACGACTCTGCTCTTGACGGTGCGGGTGAGCGGTCAAATTTAAACGGAGACAAATTTGACGAATTTAAAAGCGCTTGCCGCGACTCAAATTCAAACGAGAAATTCGGTTTTACCTCAAATCACGCGGGCGGAACACTGGGCGGCATGACGAGCGGACAAGAGATCGTGATAAAGACGCATTTTAAGCCGACTCCGTCGATATTTTTATCACAGCCGACGCAAAACGTGCGCGGCGAGGACGCCATCTGCGAGCTGCGCGGACGGCATGACCCGTGTATCGGAGTGCGCGGCAGCGTCGTAGCAACTGCGATGGCTAGACTAGTAACGGCTGATATGCTACTTTTAAATTTGAGCGCAAATCTAGCAAATTTAAAGAGAATTTACGGCTAACTCCAAGATAACCGCGCCCTAAACGAAGCGTAGCAAAACAGACGCTACGCGCGTGAAATTTGCGAGGATTTTTACGCATAGCAAAGATGTTTGGCGAATTTATATTTATGATATAAATGGCGAGAAAAACGGCTAACGGACGCATTTGATATAAAAATGTCTCACACGGCGGCTTAGGAAATTTGCTCGCAGGCGCCGTAAAATATCTAAAATTTATGCAATAAATCATAGAAAAATAGGGCACAGCGAGGGGCTAGAAGCGCGTAAATTTAGACTTTTTAATCCTAACGCCAAGCGCAAATACGCCCTCAAAAAATCGCGACAATCAGGCTACGAAGCGCGAAAATCTAAGCCTTAGCACGATATTTACGCGAACAAGTCGGTTGCTAGCATTTACGAGAAATTTTGTAGTTTTTAAAAATATCTTGCGCGAAATAAGCCAAATTTGCTTCATTTTTGTGTTTAAATTTGCGGTATTTTTAACTAAAATTTAGAGTTTTACTGCTACGCCAAGCGGTGGTCGCCCTGAGGTCAACGGCATTGCGACAAGCGTGTGTAAATATCAAATTTACTCTTGTTTTCTTGTAAAATCAAATTTGGCAATTAGGCCGTATCGCGTAACTCGGTCACTCATAAGGTCGCCGATAATACAGTTAAATTTAAAGACATTCCAGTTTTAGTTTTTTGACGTTTATGCGTAAAATTCGTATAATTTATCGTCGCGCAAATGTTCAATCTATTTTACGAAAACAAGGCTACGCAAAGTCAATTTTACTCATCAAACAGTCCGCGCTCAAAGCTTTTTACGCGAAAGCTGCGCCTTTGAAGCGGCGAGTCGCCAAGCCTCGCGATCGCGTCTAGATGCGCTTTTGTGCCGTATCCTTTGTGCGTGGCGTATCCGTAGCCCGCATGCACGCCGTCCCACGCCCTCATCAGCGCGTCGCGGCTTACCTTGGCTAGGATGCTTGCGGCGCTCACTTGTGCTACTTTACCGTCGGCTCCGACCATTGTTTTTATGCCAGTGCCGTAGTTTGCATTGCCGTCGTAGAGCAGCTCGCAGTTCGTAAAATGCGTCATAAATAGCCGCAGCGCACGTCTAAGGCACTCGCTAAGGCCTAGCTCGTCGATTTGCTCGTTTGAAAAATATACGATAAGAAAGTCCGAGTTTTTGATGATCTCGCGAAACAGCCGCTCGCGCCGCTTTTTAGTTAGTTTTTTTGAGTCGTTTAGGCCCGCTATCTCGCGCTTTAGTACGCATGCAGCCACCGCCAAAGGTCCAGCCAGCGCGCCGCGACCCGCTTCGTCGATACCGCAGATTTGGGCGTCAAATTTGTTTTTCATCGGCATGCTTTCAAATAAATTTTGTAAAATTTAAGCTATCAAATTTTGTCTTGCATGTTTCAAGGTTTCCTTTTCTGGCGGAAAAGTTGGCTAAAACAGCCCGAAATTTTGTTTTAAATGCTCTTTGATGGGCTCAAGCGGTAGCGAGATCTCGTTATTTTTACCGCCGGCCGTGCCGTCATAAAAGGTAATGCCGCTTGGCGAAAGCGTAAAATTTTCGCTCGGAGTTATCTTTTCTTTTGCAAAGAGTGCCGTCAAATTTGCATCGTTTGGATCCTTAAAAACGTCACTCAAATTTACCTTTTTTAGGTTTTTGAGCCAGACGGTTTTGCAGATTTTTCCGCTTGCGCCTAGTTCACATATGCTTCTTATTTTACCGTTTTGATACTCGAGGTTATTTAGCGCGTTTGCGGCGTTTTTTGATGGGTCTTTGAGCCATGCCGACTTAAAATTTTCAAGCTTTGCGGCGAGGGATTTTTTGTTATTTTGTGCAAATTTTGGCGAGTAAAAGTCGCTTGCTACGGCTTCAAATCGCGCTGCGTCTCGCCCGATCTCTTGCAGTCCGAGCGCGGCAAAATCATAGCTTGCGACCTGCTTTATCGCGGCTTTTCGCGCCTTGCCTCTGATAGCTAGTTTGCCCGTCAGTTCGCCGTTATCCGCTTTTACGCTTAGATTTAGCCACTCGGTGACCGCGTTTACGGCCATTATATCGGCACCCGATTTGTCGATGCTACCTTTACTAAAGTCGTATCTGGCACCCTCAAAAAATGCGTGACCTTGAAATTTGGGCGGCAAAACGGCGCCCTTGTCGCTAAAATTTTCAAACTCGGCCTCAAGCTCGCTGATGTAGAGCTCAAATTTACTCCCGTCCGCCTCGCCTGCAAATTTATAAATTTTGCCCTCATTTTCGTGCCTGATCTCGTAGCCTAGCGCCAAAACGCAGGCTAAAAATATCGCCGCAACCGCTCTCATAATCACTCCTTTTTATATGCCTAGCGCCCAGCGAGAAAACGGCGCGACCTCGCATTTTATGCCCTCTATGCTCGTCTTTCCCGAGTTTGCCACGCTGATTGCTTGTAGCCTATTTATACCTAAAATTTTTAAATTTGCGTGCAGTTTTTTAAATTTTAAAAAGACCAAATCCGCATCGCTAAACGGCGAGCAAATGATCGCAAGTTTCCTTTTTGGCAGGAAAAAATTAAGCTCTTTTGTATAAAAAATCCGTTCGTTAAATTTGGCCAGCTCGCAAAAAACCGTGTTGTTAAAGTTTTTAGCGAAGTCCTTTTTTAGGCTTAGCGCGCTTTTAAACGCAAAGTCGTTAAAATAAAGCCTTTTTGCGGCGTTTGGTTCGTTAAATTTCTCTACCAGGCTAACCGCGCTCATGTTTTCTAGCTCGCTAAGTGCGCCGTAAACGCTATCTTTTGAGATTTTTCTCGTGGATTTTAACGTGCTAAAAATCTCAAAGACGCTCACATTTTGCGCCTGAGCTTTCGCGCACTCTTTTAGTACGGCTAGCTGTGTGGCAGAGAGTGAGGATTTTAGCGCGGTTTGTAGATTTGCCGCGACGTTTTCGGCGTCGCCAAAGGCCGACGCTGGGCTTCTGCCGTGAAGTAAAAAGTGGCTAAAAAGCGTCTCTGGATCGATCTTTTTCGAAAAAAATGCGATAAACTCCTCGTAGTCTAAAAAATCCAAATTTAGCTCGCTAAAACCGCTCAAATTTGCATCTTTAAACCGCGAAGCGACGATAAAATTTGATAAATTTAGCTCCAAAATCGGTTCAAGTTTTTCCTGAAATCTCTGCTCGAAATCATCGATCGCTAGAATTTTTATCTGCGGATTTTGGCGTAAAAAATCTGGCAAATTTGACAAAATCTCATCCGCATCTATGCGCAGATCGCCTAAATTTATGTACAAAAACTCTTTGCTCTCAAATGCCGACAAAAAGCCCGCGATCAGCGAGGTTTTGCCGCTTCCTATGCCGCCTTTTATCAGCGTTTTTGGCGCTGTGATCTCAAATTTTCTATTTATAAATTTGATGTTTTTTGGTGAATTTTGGTAGAGCGCGGTTAGAGTTTGCATTTTTTGCCTTTTAAATTTGGAAAATTATAGCAAAGTTTCCTTGTAAAGAGGAAGATAGTTAAAATTTGATGTCAAAAAACAAGGGTAAATTTAACGATTTTTAAAAAAAGGGGGGGGTATAGAATGCGTTAAATTTTTATTTGAAAGGCGGATATTATGAAAAAAATTACGGTTTTTGGCCTAATGTTAATAAGCGCTTTGGCGATAGACAATCCGATGGCAAATATACTAAAGGACTATGAAAACAAGTGTAATGCCGGGGACGAGATGGCATGCGGCGTGGCGGGCGGAGTTTATGATTTTGCCTTCGAGGCGTACGGGGTAAAGCAGGACTACGGCAAGGCGATGAAATTTTATAAAAAGGGCTGCGATAATGGAAACTACAGGTCGTGCAATAATCTAGGCTTTATGTACGAAAATGAAAAAGGCGTAAAGAGGGACTACAAAAAAGCGTTTGAGTTATATACTAAGTCTTGCGACATCGGAAACGACGCGCTCGGTTGTAGAAATCTCGGATTTTTGTATATCAATAAGCATGTTTCAGGCATAAATGAGAAGCAAGCGTTTTGGGAAGGAATTGGGCGTGTTGAAAAAAGTTGCGACATCACGCCGGATTTTACTGCTTGCAGCTTTTTGGGCGATGTATACTTAAGAATAAATGAAAAAAACGACGCAATGAAATATTATCAAAGAGGATGTACTACTGGGGCTACCGATAATGTTGTTCAATCTTTTGAAGAAGGCGTTAAACTTTGGCAACTAACCTGCGCAATGTACGAGCTTTTAAAACAAGGCTCAAGGTAATTTTAAAATTTGGACATGGTTTTAATCTGTCCAAATTCTCCCAAAATCAAATCTAAATTTCCAGCATCAAATTTTCAGCCAAATTTACAAAAGCTTCCTTATAAAAAGGAAATAATTTTATTAAATTTCATCAAATTCGCTCAAAATATTGACATTAAAAAGCCATTTGGATAAAATCCGAGTCTCTTACACAAGTAAGAAGTGTCGTATGTTTGCGACAAGTTCTATTCAAAGGAAAGAAAATGGAAAGAATCAGGCTTAAGCTTAAAGCTTATGACCATAGAGTTCTCGACCGCACAGTTGCAGCCATAGTAGAAGCTGTCAAACGAACGGGCGCCGACGTCAGAGGTCCGGTGCCGATGCCTACGAAGATCAAACGCTACACGGTCTTAAAATCACCACACATCAACAAAGACTCACGCGAGCAGTTTGAAATGAGAATTCACGCTAGAATGCTAGATATCGTAGCGGCTACGCCCGATACCGTCGACTCGCTAACAAAGCTTGACTTAGCCCCTGAGGTTAACGTCGAAGTCCGCGCGATGGGCAAATAAAGGCGAGGTGAAAGATGGAATATATCGTAGAAAAAATAGGCATGAGCAGAACGGTTAATAACCCGAGCATCCCTGTTACGCTTCTAAAGGTCGTAAACGCTAAAGTTTGCGAAGTGAGCGAATGCGGCAGCGCGATAGTAGCTTATGCTAAAGGTAAAGCAAAAAATAAAGCCATAGAGGGTCAGCAAAAAAAATATAGCCTAACGGCGGAATTTAATAAATTCGCAACCCTACAAGTCGCCAATAAAGAGGCGGGCGATCTTGATTTTAGTCCGCTTAGCTCGGCTAAAATTTTAAAAGTTAGCTTTAGCTCAAAAGGTAAAGGCTATCAAGGCGTCGTGAAAAGACACGGCTTTGCCGGAGGTCCGAAAAGTCACGGTTCTCGCTTCCACAAAAGACACGGCTCTATCGGTAACCGCGAGTGGCCGGGACGCGTTCAGCCTGGTATGAAGATGGCCGGACACACCGGAAATGAAAAAGTTACCGTTAAAAATGAGATCGTAAGCTTTGATGTCGAAAACGGAATTTTGGTTTTAAAAGGCAGCGTCGCTGGCTATAACGGTGCAATGGGCAGAATAAGGATAGTAAAATGAGTAAAGTTTGCGTATTAAACGAAAAATTTGAAAAAGCTAGCGAGCTTGATCTACCGGCTAATTACGCCCAGATCAATCCGCACAACCTATATCTTTACGTTAAGTCTTATTTGTCCGGTATGCGTTCAAATTCGGCTCACACTAAAACCAGAGCTTTCGTAAGCGGCGGCGGTAAAAAACCGTGGAGACAAAAAGGTCGCGGCGGTGCTAGAGCGGGCTCAACCAGAACTAACGTCTGGGTAGGCGGCGCGGTGGCGTTTGGTCCGAGCAACGAGCGAAACTACTTCCAAAAGGTCAATAAAAAGCAAAAAAGATTGGCGCTTGAGTTCGCGCTAAACGAAAAAGCTAACGCGGGTAAAATTTTCGCGGTAGATAGCATAGAGATCGCAAGCGGTAAAACTAAAGACGCGGCTAAAATAATCAGCGCGTTAAATTTGAGAGACGCTTTGGTTGTAAAAGATCTGCTTGACGACAACACGCTATTGGCGTTTAGAAATCTATCAAACTGCTATCTAATCGATGCGAGCGAGATAAACGCTTACTTAGTGGCGACTTACGGTGCCGTCGTTATCGAGAAGGCCGCACTTGAAACTATAATAAAAGAGGGCTGAAATGGCAGATATAACTGATATCAAAACGATTTTATATACGGAAAAAACTCTCGGTCTTCAAGAGCAAGGCGTAGTTGTTATACAAACTTCGCCTAAGATGACTAAAAATAGGCTGAAAGAAATTTTGAAAGAATATTTTGGGGTAACGCCGCTTCGCGTAAATTCGCTTAGAATCGACGGAAAAGTTAAGCGTTTCAAAGGAAGAGAAGGACAACGCAACGAGATAAAGAAATTTTACGTTCAGTTGCCTGAAGGCTCAAGCCTAGAAAACACGGAGGCGTAAGATGGCGATAAAAACCTATAAACCTTATACACCTAGCCGCAGATTTATGACGGGCCTATCAAGCGAAGATATCACTGCTAAACCTAGCGTGAGAAGCTTGCTTGTAAAGATCCCTGTAAGCGGCGGTAGAAATAGCAACGGAAGAATAACTTCTAGACATAAAGAAGGCGGAGCGAAGAAACTTTATAGAATCATTGACTTTAAACGCCGCAAATTCGGTATCGAAGGTAAAGTCGAAGCTATCGAGTACGATCCGAACAGAAACTGCCGAATTGCGCTTATCGCTTATAAAGACGGCGAAAAACGCTACATCATCAGACCAAACGGACTAAATGTTGGCGATATCGTAGCAGCAGCCGAGACAGGTCTAGACATAAAACCTGGCAACGCGATGAAACTAAGAAATATTCCGGTTGGTACTATCGTGCACAACGTGGAGTTAAAACCGGGCAAGGGCGCTCAGATGGCTCGTTCAGCCGGCGGCTACGCTCAGCTAATGGGTAAAGAGGAAAAATACGTAATGCTTCGCTTGCCAAGCGGCGAGATGAGACAAGTACTCGCAGAGTGCATGGCTAGTATCGGCGTAGTAGGTAACGAAGATTGGGCGAACGTAACTATCGGTAAAGCCGGACGTAATCGCCATAGAGGTATCCGTCCTCAAACTCGCGGTTCTGCGATGAACCCAGTAGATCACCCGCACGGCGGTGGTGAGGGCAAGAAAAACTCAGGCCGTCATCCTGTTACTCCATGGGGTAAACCGACTAAAGGTGCTAAGACTCGCCGCAAGAAGGCTAGCGATAAGCTTATAATTTCAAGAAGGAAAGGTAAATAGAGATGGCAAGATCACTCAAAAAAGGACCTTTTGTCGATGAGCATGTAATGAAAAAAGTCGTTGCCGCTAAAAAGTCTAACGACAACAAGCCGATAAAAACATGGTCTAGACGCAGCACGATAGTGCCTGAAATGATAGGCCTAACGTTTAACGTTCATAACGGCAAGAGTTTCATTCCAGTATACGTTACGGAAAACCACATCGGATATAAACTAGGCGAATTTGCTCCTACGCGCACATTTAAGGGTCACAAAGGCTCAGTGCAAAAGAAAATCGGTAAGTAAGGGGATAAGATGAGCAAATCAATTATTAAATTCGTAAGACTATCTCCGACTAAAGCCAGACTAATCGCAAGAGAAGTACAAGGCATGAACGCCGAATTTGCACTAGCTAGCCTTAGCTTTATGCCAAACCGCGGCGCCAAATTTATCGCTACGGCTATCAGCTCAGCGGTAGCTAACGGTGGATTCGAGCCTGAAGAGGTTATCGTGACAAGCTGCCGTGTAGATGCGGGCCCAGTATTAAAAAGATTTAGACCGCGAGCGAGAGGAAGCGCAAGCAGAATCCGCAAACCGACTTCTCATATCTTAGTAGAAGTATCTAAACCTGAAAAGAAGGAAGCGTAATATGGGTCAGAAAGTAAATCCGATAGGTCTAAGACTAGGAATAAACCGCAACTGGGAGTCAAGATGGTTTCCTGCTAAAGGAACTTTGGCTGAAAATATCGGCGAAGATTACAAAATTCGCGCTTTCTTGAAAAAGAAACTTTACTACGCGGGCGTTTCTCAAATTTTGATCGAGAGAACCGCTAAGAAAATCCGCGTAACCGTCGTAGCAGCTCGCCCTGGTATTATCATCGGCAAAAAAGGCTCTGACGTAGAGAAGCTTAAAGAGGATATCCAAAAGCTGATCAACAAAGAAGTAAACGTAAATATCAAAGAAGAAAGAAAAGCTCAAGCTTCGGCTCAACTAGCTGCGGAAAACGTAGCTATGCAGCTTGAAAAACGCGTTGCATTTAGACGTGCAATGAAAAAAGTTATCCAAGGCGCTCAAAAATCAGGCGCTAAAGGTATCAAAATTTCAGTTGCTGGACGTCTTGGCGGTGCAGAAATCGCTAGAACAGAGTGGTACTTAGAGGGTCGCGTTCCGCTTCACACCCTAAGAGCCAAGATCGATTACGGCGTTGCTGAAGCGCATACGACTTATGGAAACATAGGTATAAAAGTGTGGATATTTAAAGGCGAGGTTCTTCAAAAAGGCGTTCAACCTGAAAAGAACGAAGAAGAAAAAGCCGATAAAAAACCGCGCAGAGCAAGAAGAGGTAAATAATCATGTTGATGCCAAAACGAACTAAATTTCGCAAACAGATGAAAGGCAGAAACCGCGGTAAAGCTACTCGCGGCGCTGATCTTGCTATGGGCGAGATCGGAATCAAAGCCGTAGAAGCAGGCCGCGTAAATTCGCGCCAGATCGAAGCGGCTCGTGTGGCTCTAACTCGCCACGTAAAACGCCAGGCTAAAACTTGGATCAGAGTTTTCCCAGATAAGCCGCTAACCAAAAAACCTCTACAAACTCGTATGGGTAAAGGTAAAGCCGGAGTCGAAGAGTGGGTTATGAACATAAAACCAGGTCGTATAATAGTCGAAATGGCGGGTGTAGATGAGGAATTAGCGCGTGAAGCTCTAACTCTAGCTATCCACAAACTTCCGTTTAAGACTAAAATCGTAACGCGAGAGAGTGAAAATGAAATATACTGATATTAAAGACAAAAGCGTTGCAGAACTTAACGCGTTATTGAAAGAGAAAAAGGTGCTTTTATTTACTTTAAGACAAAAGCTAAAAACTATGCAGCTAAGCAACCCTAACGAGATTAGCGCCGTCCGCAAGGAAATAGCGCAAATCAACACTGCAATTAGCGCTTCAAAGTAAGGGGTGAGAAATGGCATTAAAAAGAGAAATTCAAGGTGTCGTTTTACAAAAGGCCGGCGATAAGACGGCTACGATTTTGGTTGAGAGACGCGTTATGCACCCAAGATACCACAAATTCGTAAAACGCTTTAAAAAATATATGATTCACGACGAAAAGAACGAAACAAAAGCGGGCGATACGGTCGTAGCTATCGAATGCAGACCGCTAAGCGCGAGAAAATCTTTCCGATTAAAGACTATTTTAGCGACGGGGGTTGAGTAATGATACAATCTTTTACGAGGCTTACAGTCGCCGACAATAGCGGCGCGAAAGAGCTAATGTGTATTAAGGTTTTGGGCGGCAGCAAGAGAAGATACGCGACGCTTGGCGACGTTATCATCTGCTCAGTTAAAAAGGCGCTTCCAAACGGCAAGATCAAAAAGGGTCAAGTGGTAAAAGCGGTCGTCGTTAGAACTAAAAAAGAGGTTCAAAGAGATAACGGCTCGCTAATCCGCTTTGACGAAAACGCAGCCGTCATCCTAGATAACAAACGCGAGCCTATCGGTACTCGTATCTTTGGACCGGTCGGCCGTGAGGTTAGATACGCTAACTTTATGAAAATCGTTTCGCTTGCTCCGGAGGTGTTATAATGGCTAACGTTAAATTTAAAGTAAAAAAAGGCGATACCGTTAAGATCATCGCAGGCGACGACAAAGGTAAAACAGGTAAAATTTTATCCGTCCTAGCCAAAAAAGGACAAGTCATCGTCGAGGGCTGCAAGGTAGCTAAAAAAGCTATAAAACCTAGCGAAAAGACCCCAAACGGCGGCTTTATCAATAAAGAGATGCCTATTGATATCTCAAACGTTGCAAAAGTTGAGGGCTGAAAATGAATAGATTAAAAGCTAAATATAACGAGGTCGTAAAGCCTGCTTTGGCTAAAGAATTCGACATCAAAAATCCTATGCTAATCCCTGCGATCGAAAAGATCGTGATAAGCGTAGGCGCTGGCGAATCTGCTAAAGATCAAAAGCAACTTCAAAACATCGCCGATACTATTTCGCTAATCGCCGGACAAAAAGCTGTTGTTACCGACGCTAAAAAATCGGTTGCGGGCTTTAAAGTGCGCGAGGGTTTCCCTGTCGGTGTAAAAGTAACGCTTAGAAAAGAGAATATGTTTGCGTTTTTGGACAAGTTAATCTCTATCGCGCTACCGAGAGTTAAGGACTTTAGAGGCCTTCCAAAAGACGGTTTTGATGGACGTGGAAACTACAACTTCGGTCTTGACGAGCAGCTAATGTTCCCAGAGGTCGAGTATGATAAGATTTTACGCACTCATGGTATGAATATAGTTATAGTCACGACGACAAACAGCGACAAAGAGGCATTCAAATTGCTTGAGCTATTTGGTTTGCCGTTTGCGAAAGGAAAGTAATATGGCGAAAAAATCAATGATAGCAAAGGCTGCCAGAAAGCCTAAATTTGCGGTTCGCGGCTATACGAGATGCCAAATTTGCGGACGTCCGCATTCGGTTTATAAAGATTTTGGAATTTGCCGCGTATGCCTAAGAAAAATGGCTAACGAGGGACTAATCCCGGGTCTAAAAAAAGCAAGCTGGTAAGGAAGAGAAATGTTAAATGACTTAATTTCAGACGGACTAACTCGCATTAGAAACGCCGCAATGAGAAGACTTGAAACTACAAAGCTTCTTCATTCAAACGTCGTCGAGGCTACTTTATCTATCCTTGCGGCTAAAGGCTATATCGAGAGCTACAACGTTGTAGAAGAAGATAAAAAGAAATTTATAAACGTAGTTCTAAAATACGACGAGCACGGCAGAAGCGTGATTAACGAGCTTAAGCGCGTATCAAGCCCGGGTCGCCGCGTTTATAAGGGAAAAGACGAGATCAAGAGATTTAAAAACGGCTACGGAACGATCATCGTTAGCACCAGCAAAGGCGTTTTGAGTAACGAAGAAGCTCACAAAGCTGGCGTAGGCGGCGAAATACTCTGCTCTGTGTGGTAATGGACAACAACGATGCGGGACATCGTTGTTGCATCCTTGAAAATGTAATCTAATTCGGTAGGCTTGTCGTGTTTGCGACGGGGTAGCGTTTTGGATTACCTTGAAATAAAGTTTGAATTGATGGGCTTATTTTTGTAGCAAGACGTCAATTCGACATCATTAAAATGTAGTCTGATTCGGTAGGCTTGTCGCATTTATGACGGGGTAGCGTTTTAGATTACCTTAAAAAGAAGCTTGAAGCGGTGAGCTTGCTGGATTTACAGCAGGGGCATCGTTTTTGAATCTTTAAAATGAAATTTGACTAGGCATCTTTTTGTAGTTTATAAAATTTACGAAAAACTTCCGCCGTCAAATTTATAAAATTTAAAAATGGAAGCTCAAATTTAAAAAGCTTCCCAAATTTAGCTCGATATGCAAATTTATCCAAATTTGCCAAAGCTAAATTTAAAAACGACGATGTCAAATTTGACGCCAAATTTTAGGAAGTAGATCCAAAAAAAGCAAGTCAAATTTGACGAGAAAATTAAAGTGTTTGAAGCGGTTTTTATCGCTTCGATTCATTTCTATTTTTATGGTATTGCGGTATCCATTCGTAAAAGTAGACATACCCTAGACAAGTAAAAAGGAAAAAAATGTCACGTATAGGAAAACAGCCGATAGCTATTCCAAGCGGAGTAGAGGTCAGCGTAGAAGGCAACGTCCTTAAATTTAAAAAAGGCGCTCATTTAAAAGAGCTTGACACAAAAGGGCACGTAGACGTTAAAGTCGAGGATGCTCACATAGTATTTTCTCCAAAGAGCGACGAGAGACAAGATAGAGCCTACTGGGGCACTTATAGAGCGCTTGCAAACAATATCGTCATCGGCATTACAAAAGGCTTTACTCGCCAGCTTGAGATCAACGGCGTTGGTTACAAAGCCGCTGCTAAAGGCCAAGTGCTTGAGCTTACTTTAGGATTTTCTCACCCGATAAATCACGAAGTGCCAAAAGGCGTTGAAATCAGCGTAGAGAAAAACATCATAACTATCAAAGGCGACGATAAGCAAGTTGTTGGCCAGATCGCGGCGCAAGTCAGAGCGTACAGACCGCCTGAACCGTATAAGGGCAAAGGCGTTAAATACGTAGAAGAGCGCATCATCCGCAAAGCCGGTAAGACATCTAAGAAGTAAGGGATAGATAATGACAGCAAATGTATTAAAAAGAAAACTCACTCTTAGAATCAAGAGAAAAAGAAGAATCAGAGCCAAAATTTCCGGCACTGCGGTATTGCCTAGAATTTCTATCTTCAAATCAAACAGAACTCTTTACGTTCAAGCTATCGACGACGTAGCGGCCGTAACTATAGCGGCAGCCGACGGCAGAAAACTAGGCATAAAAGCAAACAAAGAAGGTGCCGTAACTTTGGCTAAAGAATTTGCAAAAACTCTAAAAGCTAAAAAAGTAGAAACGGCATTATTCGACAGAAACGGCTATTTGTATCACGGAGTCGTAGCGGCTTTTGCAGACGCATTACGTGAAAACGGTATCAAACTATAAGGAAAATCGCTATGGAAAAATATAACAGAGAAGAATT
This sequence comes from Campylobacter showae CSUNSWCD, assembly GCF_000313615.1. Lineage (NCBI taxonomy): Bacteria > Pseudomonadati > Campylobacterota > Epsilonproteobacteria > Campylobacterales > Campylobacteraceae > Campylobacter > Campylobacter showae. Next base: position 141,955 of record NZ_AMZQ01000007.1, read on the forward strand.
CGAAGAAGTAATGGTTGATATCGGCCGCGTTACAAAGGTCGTAAAAGGCGGTCGTAGATTTAGATTTACGGCTCTTGTCGTAGTAGGAAACAGGAACGGCCTAGTAGGCTTTGGCTTCGGTAAAGCAAAAGAGGTGCCGGACGCTATGAGAAAAGCCGTCGACGACGCGTTTAAAAACATCATCGAGGTAAAAAGAAAAGGCTCGACTATACCTCACGACGTAGAAGTTAAATTTAACGCTAGCCGCGTTTTACTTCGCCCTGCTAGCGAAGGTACGGGCGTGATCGCGGGCGGTAGTGCTCGTCCTATTCTAGAGCTTGCGGGCATCAAGGACATCCTAACAAAATCGCTTGGCTCAAACAACTCGGCAAACGTCGTTCGCGCTACTTTAAAAGCGCTAAGTATGCTTAAAGGCTAAGGAGAAGATATGGGACTAGAAAATTTAAAACCTGCCGAGGGCTCGACTAGACAAATCAAAAGACTAGGTCGCGGTCAAGGTAGCGGTCAAGGTAAAACCGCTGGTAAAGGACACAAAGGTCAAAGAGCTAGAAAAGGCTACAATGAGAAAAGAGGCTTCGAGGGCGGTCAGCAACCGCTTCAAAGACGCCTTCCAAAAGTAGGCTTTACTTCTAAATTTGAGAAACCTTACGTAATCAACGTAGAAAAAATCGTTGCGGTAAAAGAGCTAAGCGAGATCACTATCGCTACTATCGCTACCGTGCATAAAATTTCAAGCAGCGTCAAGAAAATCAAATTGATCGGAGTGAGTGCGAAAGATTTGGCTTCGAAAATCAAAGACGAGAACGTAACCGTTAGCGGACGTGCGTAATGAATAAGACATTGACCAACAAGATTTTAATCACGTTGGCATTTTTATTTGCTTACAGGATACTGGCATACGTGCCGGTTCCTGGCGTAAACGTCAATGTTATTAAAGAGTTTTTCGATTCGAATTCCTCAAATGCACTGGGACTATTTAATATGTTCAGCGGTAAGGCCGCAGAGCGCCTCAGTATCATCTCTCTAGGCATTATGCCATACATCACGGCATCGATTATTATGGAGCTTTTAGCGGCTACTTTCCCAAATTTGGGCAAGATGAAAAAAGACCGCGACGGCATGCAAAAATATATGCAGATCATCCGCTATGCCACTATCGGTATCACGCTTGTTCAAGCAGTAGGCGTTAGTATGGGGCTTCAGAGCCTTCACGGTAGAGGTGGAGAGGACGCGATAATGATAGATATGAATTTATTTATCGCGATTGCGGCAGCTTCGATGTTAACTGGAACTATGCTTTTGATGTGGATAGGCGAGCAGATCACTCAGCGCGGTATCGGCAACGGTATCAGCCTTATTATCTTCGCGGGTATCGTTAGCGGCATACCTTCAGCCATCGGCGGAACGGTAAATTTGGTAAATACGGGCGAGATGAACTTTCTTGTAGTTATCGTAATTTTGCTTGTTATCTTGGTCACGGTAGGTATAGTTATCTACGTCGAGATGGGCGAGAGACGCGTACCGGTGAGCTATTCGCGTAAGGTAGTGATGGAAAATCAAAACAAACGCATTATGAACTATATACCTATCAAGGTAAATTTAAGCGGCGTTATTCCTCCGATTTTCGCCAGTGCGATTTTGATGTTCCCAAGTACCATTTTGCAGGCCAGTACAAATCCTTATATCCAAGCTATTCACGATTTTTTAAATCCAAATAGCTATTTTTTCAACTTTTTGACGTTCTTGCTGGTCGTATTTTTTGCATATTTTTACGCTTCGATCGCGTTTAATGCAAAAGATATCAGCGAAAATTTAAAAAGGCAGGGCGGCTTTATTCCGGGCATTAGACCGGGCGAGGGCACTGCGGGTTATCTAAACGAGGTCGCATCAAGGCTAACATTTAGCGGCGCGATTTACCTCGGTCTTATCTCGACGCTTCCTTGGGTGCTCGTTAAAATTATGGGCGTTCCGTTTTATTTCGGTGGCACGTCGGTACTGATCGTAGTTTCTGTTGCGCTTGATACGATGCGAAGGATAGAAGCTCAAATTTATATGAACAAATATCAAACTCTAAGCGCGGTAGGCTTGTGATGGCTATAACCATTATGCAGCCAAACGACATAGAGAAAATGCGAGCGGCGAATAAAATCGTCGCTCAAACCCTCGATTACGTAGAAAGTGTGATCAAGCCTGGTATTTCACTGCTCGAAATAGATAAAATTTGCGACGATATGATAAGGGCTGCGGGCGCAAAGCCAGCGTTTAAGGGGCTTTACGGTTTTCCAAACGCAGCTTGCATAAGCGTAAATGAAGTAGTCATCCACGGTATCCCAAATGAGTACAAACTACAAGAAGGCGACATAGTAAGCGTTGATATCGGCTCAAATTTGAACGGATATTTCGGCGACTCGGCTAGAACTTGGGGCGTGGGTCAAATTTCGCGTGAAGACGAAAAGCTGATCGCTTGCGCCAAAGACGCGTTATACTTTGCGATAGATACCGTAAAAGCGGGAATGCACTTTAAAGAGCTTAGTTTTGAAATCGAGAAATTTATAAGAGCTCGCGGATTTGTTCCGCTAACGGGGTTTTGCGGTCACGGCATCGGTAGACGCCCGCATGAAGATCCGCAAATTTTAAATTATTTAGAAGGCGGGAGCCCAAAATCGGGACCAAAAATCAAAAACGGAATGGTATTTTGCGTGGAGCCGATGATTTGTCAAAAAGACGGCACTCCGGTGATCGGTCCCGACAAATGGAAAGTAACTAGCAAAGACGGGCTAAGAACCAGCCACTACGAGCACTGTATGGCTGTCGTGAACGGACGAGCAGAGATTTTAAGCCTGGCGTAAAATTTTAAATTTTACAAATCGCTTGCGCGACTTGTAAATTTTAAAATTTTAATTTGTGGTGAGTTAAAATTTTAATTTCAAACTTCCGCCGAGTGGCGAAAGTAAATTTAACAAAAAGGAGTTAAGTGGCAAAAGACGACGTCATAGAGATCGACGGCAACGTTATCGAGGCGCTGCCAAACGCGACGTTTAAGGTCGAGCTCGACAACAAACATGTGATTTTGTGTCACATTGCGGGCAAGATGAGGATGCATTATATAAAAATAATGCCTGGAGACCGCGTAAAGGTGGAACTAACGCCTTACAGTCTGGATAAGGGTAGGATAATTTACCGCCATAAGTAAATTAAAAGCTAAATTTGGCTATACTCAGCCCTTTGCGACAAATTGCTGTATGAAGAATTGTTTTCAAAGCCCACCACTTGTTTTGAAAATAGTTGGTTTAAAATTTCGTTAAACCTGATGCAGCCTAAAAGTGGAATAAATTTTTAGGAGACAAGAATGAAAGTTCGTCCTTCTGTAAAGAAGATGTGTGACAAGTGCAAAATTGTCAAGCGCCAAGGCGTAGTTCGCATAATCTGCGAAAATCCAAAACATAAACAAAGACAAGGATAAAGCATGGCACGTATCGCAGGTGTGGATTTACCAAAGAAAAAGAGAATCGAATACGGTTTGACCTATATTTACGGTATCGGTCTTTACAAATCTCGTCAAATTTTAGACGCTACTAAAATTTCTTACGATAAAAGAGTAAATGATCTAACCGAAGACGAAGCCGCAGCTATCCGCAAAGAGATCCAAGAGAATCACGTGGTGGAAGGTGACCTTAGAAAAAGCGTCGCTATGGATATCAAGGCTCTTATGGACTTAGGAAGCTACCGCGGTCTAAGACACAGAAAAGGTCTTCCGGTGCGCGGTCAAAAGACTAAAACAAACGCTAGAACTAGAAAAGGCAAGCGCAAAACAGTCGGCGCTGCGACTAAATAAGGATAAGCGATGGCAAAAAGAAAAGTAGTTAAAAAGAAAATTGTAAGAAAAAGTATAGCTAAAGGTATCGTTTATATAAGCGCGACTTTTAACAATACGATGGTAACGGTTACCGATGAGATGGGAAATGCTATCGCTTGGAGCAGTGCCGGTGGACTAGGCTTCAAAGGAAGTAAAAAATCAACTCCTTACGCAGCCCAACAAGCAGTCGAGGACGCTCTAACTAAAGCAAAAGAGCACGGTATAAAAGAAGTAGGCATCAAAGTACAAGGTCCTGGCAGCGGCAGAGAGACCGCAGTCAAGAGCGTAGGTGCGGTAGAGGGCATAAAAGTAACGTTTTTAAAAGATATAACCCCGCTTCCGCATAACGGTTGCAGACCGCCGAAACGCCGCCGCGTATAATTAGAAATTTAGGAGAATTATTATGGCTAGATATAGAGGACCCGTTGAAAAATTAGAAAGACGTCTTGGTGTGTCTCTTGCGTTAAAAGGCGAAAGAAGACTTGCCGGTAAAAGCGCTTTAGAAAAAAGAAATTATGCACCAGGTCAACACGGACAAAGAAGAAGCAAGATAAGCGAATACGGCTTACAGCTTCGTGAAAAACAAAAAGCTAAATTTATGTACGGCATTAGCGAAAAGCAATTCCGCCGCCTATTCCAAGAGGCTGCTCGCCGCGAGGGAAATACCGGTGCGCTTTTGGTGCAGCTTTTGGAGCAAAGACTAGATAACGTAGTTTACAGAATGGGCTTTGCGACTACTCGCCGTTTTGCTCGTCAGCTAGTTACTCACGGACATATTTTGGTAAACGGCAAGAGAGTAGATATTCCTTCTTACAGAGTTCAAGCGGGTTCTAAAGTAGAAGTTATCGAAAAATCTAAAAACAATCCGCAAATTGTTCGCGCGATCGATCTTACGGCGCAAACCGGCATCGTAGCTTGGGTCGACGTCGAAAAAGATAAAAAATTCGGAATTTTCACAAGAACTCCGGAAAGGGAAGAAGTCGTCATTCCTGTCGAGGAAAGATTCATAGTAGAGCTTTATTCGAAATAATAAGGGGTATAACGATGAGAAAAATTACCACATCAGCTTATATGCCTACCGAAATTTCAGTAGAGAGTATAAGTGAGAATGTCGCCAAAATAACCGCGTATCCGTTTGAGACGGGCTATGCAGTTACTTTGGCTCATCCTCTAAGACGACTTTTATATAGTAGTACGGTTGGATTTGCGGCTACGGGCGTCAAGATAGAGGGCGTATCTCACGAATTTGATTCGATGAGGGGCATGCTCGAGGACGTAGCGCAGTTTATTATAAATTTAAAAAATATCCGCTTTAAACTAAAAAATGAGTCTGAGCGCGAAGTGGTTGAGTATTCGTTTAAAGGTCCAAAAGAGATAAAAGCCGGCGATCTAAAAAACGATGTCGTAGATGTCGTAAATCCAGACGCTTATCTCGCGACCATAAACGAGGATGCGGAGCTTAAATTTTCGGTAATCATCCAAAAAGGTATCGGATACGTCCCAAGCGAGGAGATAAGAGATAATACTGAAGAGGGCTACATAGCCCTTGATGCTTTCTTTACGCCTGTTAAAAAAGCAGTTTACGAGCTAGTAAATGTCCTTGTTGAGGATAATCCTGACTACGAGAAGATTATTTTCACGGTTACGACAGATGGACAAGTGGGCGCGATCGAGGCGTTTAAACATGCTATCGAGGCGATGTATCAGCAGATGTCGGTGTTTAAAGGTGTTTTAAATATCGACGTTTCAGCAGGTCTAAATGCTCAAGCTTCTGGTAGCGAGCATGCAAAGTTGCTTCAAAGCATAGAAGAGTTAAATTTGAGTGCTAGAAGCTCCAACTGCCTTGATAAAGCCGAGATTAGATTTATCGGCGAGCTTGCTTTGATGGATGAAAACGAGCTAAAAGAACTTAAAAATTTAGGTAAAAAATCTCTTGATGAGATCAAAGCCGTTATGCAAGAGATTGGATATCCGGTTGGCGGCGACCTAGGCGGCGGTAAAGAGCAACTCAAGAAAAAAATCGCCGACCTAAAATCACAAATGAGTGCAAAAGAGTAAAAGGAACATAAATGAGACACGGTCACGGATACAGAAAACTAGGTAGGACGTCGGCTCACCGCTCGGCTCTACTTAAAAACTTAGCTATCGCTATCATCAAAAGCGAAAAGATAGAGACGACCTTGCCTAAGGCAAAAGAGTTGAGAAGCTATATCGAAAAACTAATCACTAGAGCTAGAAAAGGCGACAGCAACGCTCACAGAGCAGTTTTTGCTAGCTTGCAGGATAAAGAAACTACGAACAAGTTGGTAAGTGAGCTTGCTCCAAAATTCGTAGGTAAAAACGGTGGATATACGCGCATCGTTAAGACTCGCGTTCGCCGAGGCGATGCCGCTGAGATGGCTTATATTGAGCTAATCAAAGAATAATTTTTAGAGAGCTTCGGCTCTCTTTTATTTTCAAATTTACTCACCATAATTACTTCAAAATCTACTTTTTCTTTTTAATTAAATTTATTTGCTTGCCTATTATTGACGGTTTTTCATATATACTAAAATATTAAAATTCACAGCAAGTTTAAAATAATGTATAGAGTTCTAATCTTCGTCGTAGTTTTACTGATAAATTTGCTTTTAAAAGATTTGCTTACAAATAAGCGCTCGGCATGCCAAATCCAAAAATATCTTAAAGGTTTTGTATATATGACCGCACTTGTATGACTTTTACTTATTATGCTTTTTTGTACTTAAACGGCCACTGTGCTTTTTTAAATTTGTTTTTATACCAGCACCCTATGGCCTTAATATCAAAATTTAACCAAGTTAAAAATAACCGCAAAAACGCCAAACTCATTGCGTATTTAAAATTTTATCTGCTATAATATCTCAAAAATTTAAAAGGTTAAAAATGATCCCATTTACCGACGAAGAGCTACTAAAGCCCGTAAAAGCGAGCTTACAAAAGGTTTTGCCTATGCTTGAAAACGACGGCGGAGGCATAGAGCTGCTAGGCATCAAAAACGGCAAAATTTACGTCCGCCTCACCGGCCACTGCCACGGGTGCGCAGCCAGTTCGACCACGCTAAAATACGGCGTCGAGCGTCAACTGCGCATAGATATCCATCCTCAGCTAGAGGTCGTAAACATCCCTATCGGCGAGGAAGTTAAATTTGATTGATTACAAAAAGGCGGGCCTAAAAGCGTTTAACAAGGGCGAATTTGAGGCCGCCGCGAGCTATTTTTCGCTTGCATACGATAAAAAGCCAGACAAAAAGCTGCTTTTCCTCATTATGCTTTGCTCGCTTGCTAAGATTCGCCGCGATGAGGCAATGACGCTTTTTGAGATATTTAAGCTAAAAGACAAGCTCGGCATGAGTCCGGACGAGCTAGAGGAAATTTTAGGCGCGCTTGAGGCAAAATTTAGCGACGACGAGAGTCTTGAGGAGCAAAATGCGATCAGCTACGCCGATTTTATGGAAGCTGTTAGGCGCGGCGGATTTAAAAGCACCTTCGAGGACATCATGTTTTCCACGCGCGTGATGATCGATAACCGCGACGATTTCCTCGAGTTCTTGCAAAATCTTATCAAAAACGACTTCATCGAAATGGGGCTAAACTACATCGAGACCGCAGCTGTGATGTTTGCCGGCGACGAACGACTAATCGCACTAGCTCGCGAAATCAACAAAAAGGCCGAAAGTGAAAATTTACGTTAAAGAAGGTTTTGTTACCGACAACTCAAACGAATGCGAAGCGGGTTGCTATTTCGTTAAAACGGCGACGAACGCCAAATTTGAAGCAGGCGCCCTGGCGAAGGGTGCAAAAATCATAAATTTGAGCGAATGCAAGCAGCTACTAGGTATCGACGAGAGTATCAAAATCATCGGCATCACGGGCACGAACGGCAAAACCACGACCGCGGCGGTTATCTATGCTACGCTACTAAATTTAGGCTACGGATGCGGCCTGTGCGGCACTCGCGGCGCCTTTATAAACGGTGAACGCATAGATGATAAGGCGCTAACGACGAGCGAAATTTTACGCACGCTTAGCTACCTAAAATCCGCTAGCGAGCGCGGTTGCGAGTACTTCGTGATGGAGGCTAGCTCGCACGCCATCGCGCAAAAACGTATCGAGAGTCTGGAATTTGCGATGAAAATTTTTACGAATTTGACTCAAGACCATCTCGACTACCACGGCACGTTTGAGGAGTATGCGCGCGTAAAGAGCGAGTTTTTCGCAGATGACGCGCCAAAGCTCATAAACATAGACGACCGCGGCGGGATCAAATTTAACCCAGCAAATGCCCTAACTTACGCGCTTCATGCGGACGCGGACTTTGCGCCAGGCGAGTATTCGCTAGAGGGCGGTATCCATGGGGTACTAAAGACTCCTCGCGGACAGATGGCGCTAAGCTCAAATTTGCACGGCGAATTTAACCTTTGTAACCTCATCGCGGCCGTCGCTTGCGTCGCAACGCTGACTGATAGGCCGCTAGAGCAGATCGCACGCGCTGCGTCGAAATTTGACGGCGTCGAGGGGCGTATGGAGGTCGTTAGTCGCGACCCGCTCGTGATTGTGGACTTTGCGCACACTCCAGATGGCATCGAAAAGGTGCTAAACGCATTGCGCCATCGCAAGATCGTCGCCGTTTTTGGCGCGGGCGGCGATAGAGACCGCACCAAACGCCCAAAAATGGGTGCGATAGCGCAAAAATACGCGCACAGACTCGTCGTCACCAGCGACAATCCCCGCAGCGAAGAGCCTGAAAGCATCATCGCCGAGATCTGTGGCGGCCTAGAGATGAACGAGCGCGTAAAATGCATCGCAAACCGCAAGGAGGCGATCAAATATGCACTTGAAAGCCTCGCGCAAGACGAAATTTTAGTAATTTTAGGCAAGGGCGACGAGACATATCAAGAGATCAAAGGCGTAAAGTACCCGTTTAGCGATAAGCAAGTAGTGCGTGAGATTTTGGATGAGCGTACCTAAATCTACGGATAAAACGGCGACGAAACAAAGGCAAATTTGAGTAAAATCGCCTTTGTTTGCACCAAAAATCTGCTTATTTGCTGAGCGGCGTCAAATTTGCCGCTCATCTAAACGCTGCTAATTTCAAATTTAATCACAAATTTAACGCCGGATTTTATCGTAGCGAGCAAGCAAAAATGAATCGCCGCGGCCAAATTTATAGTATAATTTTTCTAAAAAATACAAAGGATAGCCGATGAGAATCGAAATTTTATCAAGCAAAATCCACCGCGCGCGCGTGACGGACGCCAATCTAAACTACGTGGGCTCGGTCACGATCGGACCCGAGCTTATCGAGGCTGCAGGGCTTTGCGAATACCAAAAAGTCGAAATCCTAAACGTCAATAACGGCGAGCGCTTCGCTACATATGTGATCCGTGGCGAGAAAAAGGGTGAGATCTGCCTAAACGGCGCGGCCGCGCGCAAAGTCTGCGTCGGCGACATCGTCATCATTGTGGCCTACGCACTTCTTAGCGCCAAAAAAGCGAGAGATTTCGAACCAAAAATCGTGCAGGTAAACGCGCAAAACGAGATCGTAAAATAGCATGGTATCGCGCCTTGAGGGGGCTTTTCGCCTCGCCGCATCACTACGAAAAATATAAAGCGCAGCTGGGTAAAATAGCTTAGTTTGCTTCGGCTTTATGAGGGACGCAAAATGGCGCAAGACCTTTTTGGCGATCTGCGCCAAAGGTTCGCCCGCGAGGCAGTGCGAGATCTATGAAATCCTTGGCTCCTGCGTGAATGAGATCAGATTCGCCTTGCCCGCCGCAGACTATGGGCAAGGCATTTGCGACGGCTACATCTCGCAGAGCCTCAGAGCGGGCGAAAAGCCCACCCTGAGGCTCAGATAGAATACATAGAATTTGCGAAATTTTACGACTTCGTAAGCCGCGGCGCGCTGCTACCGCCTGAGCACAAAAGCCAGGGCCTTGATGCCATAGCGCGCTATTTAGAGCGCCTCGGTAAATTTGAGATGGAGCCTGGCGAGCAAAGTTTAGAAATTTACGGCCACAAACGCTAGATTTTATACTGAATTTCTTTTGACCTGGTTAAATTTGCCTTATGCGACGCCTGGTAAAATTTGGGCAAAGCACGCGGCAGATATTTTGCAAACGAGCGAATTATTCAAAATTTTGCCAGCTTTTGGCGTTAAATTTGCCGCGGTCGGTAAAATTTGGCGAAAATGGGCAAAACTTGCGCCTAAATTTAAAAGGATTCGCAAAATGATAGCGATTTATTTTGCTCTACGGGCAACACGAAGTATTGCGTGTAGAGATTTATAGAGCGTCTGGGCGGCGATATCCTCGCAGTTTCTATCGAGGATGAAGCCTGCGGCGAGCTATTAAAACACCATGACGACGTCATTCTCGCCTATCCAGTTTACTTTAGCGACCTGCCGCAGATCGTGCGCGAGTTTATTTGCAAAAACAGCGCGAATTTCCGCGGCAAAAACGTCTTTATCATCACTACGATGGAGATTTTTGGTGGCGATGGAGCGGGCTGCGCGGCTAGGATCTTAGGGCGGGCGGGCGCGAAGATAACGGGTGGCACACACGTGAAAATGCCCGCGTTTATCCTCGATGTGGCGATTTTTAGCTATTTGGCGCAGAAAAACGAGCGCCTTATAAATGATGCAAACGCCAAGCTGCAGCGCGTCGCGCGGGCATCTGCCGCAGGCAACCCGCCGCAAGAAGGTCTAGGCGTGCTTGCCGTATTGCGGGGCTTTTGGGACAGCGGCTGTGGATGAAAATTTGGGACAAAACGCCCTTTGCTAGGCGCAAACCGAGCCTCGATACGGCGCGGTGCAGTGGGTGTGGCGAGTGCGTAAAATCCTGTCCGATGCAAAATATAAAAATCGCGCACGGCAAGGCGAGATTTGGCGAGCGCTGCACGCTTTGTTACAGATGCGTGAACAAGTGCAGGCAAAAGGCGATAACGATCCTTGGCAAGGCGGTAAATCTGGAAAAATCGGTCGCGGCGGGGTTCAAAGATATCTGAGACGCATTCGTTTGCATGGGTCTCAGCTCCGCGATAGTTTATTTTGTCTCGCTTTACGTGTGGCTTTTAAAATTTGCCGAAATGATCTAAATTTAGCGCCCGCCGCGCCCACGCTACCTTAAATGCTTTTTTAGCTCCGTGATTTGCCACTTAACTTCGTCTATTATCTATGGCAAATTTCTCAAATTTGCAGAAAAGTCCACGCTAGAAAACTACGCAGGCACGCTTGCAGTAAATCAAAACAGATCAAAACGCGTGCAGGCTATTAAAATAAAATCCTATCATCAAATTTGACGGCTTTTCTAGCTCAAATTTACTCACTCGCACCCGTATCCGCCGCAAATTTCAAGGCGGGAACAAAACTTGCATTGCAGGCTTTAAATAAAGTAAATTTAGCTTAAATTGGCTAAAATAACGCGAAATTTGAAAGGATGTTTATGTTTGAGGGGATAGATTTTTCAAAAATGGGGCAGATGCTCGAGGAGGCTCAAAAAAAAGCGCAAGAAATCGAGCAGGAGAGCCAAAAGCGCGAATTTAGCGTAAAAAGCGGCGGCGGACTCATCAGCGTCAGGGCAAACGGCAAGGGCGAGGTGCTCGATATCAGCATCGACGATAGCTTGCTAGAAGACAAGGAGAGCTTGCAGATCTTGCTCATCAGCGCCGTAAACGATGTGCTAAAGATGATCGAGGACGACCGTAAAAACGCCGCGTCAAGGATGCTGGGCGGCTTTGCCGGCATGGGGCTAGGGCAATGAAACGCGCAGCTATCTCGCGCCGTTTGGACGCGGTTTTGGGGCTCGCGCGGTTAAATTATAGCGGCGCGCTGGGCGATAAGGCGGTAAATTTAAGCGCAAATTTGAACTCAAATTTAGCCCGCAAAATTTACTCTCCGGTTTTTGCGGTTTTTATGATTTGCGCATTTGCCGCGTCGCTTAGAGCCGAGCCGCGCCCGACGCAGGATGATTTTAACGCCTGCTTCGAGAAAAACTTGCCCGCCATGGTAAACGTCGCGGGTAACGGCGGCATCGCGATCACGCCAAATCTAATCGCCGTACCTAAAGGCGAAATTCCCGTAAAAAACTACGTCAAATTTGACCCGTATCTGGGCCTCTATCTGGTCGCCTCGGACGTTAAACTCGAGCCTGTGAAGATGTCTGACGATAACACAACGAAAAAAAGCGACTGGGTCAGCGTCACGCGCGATCTAAACGCGACCGTCTACGGCCACGTAAAGGCGCAGGCACAGGCGTTAGGCGAGCTGGATGTGCTCACGTTTGACGTAAATGGCACGGGCGCCGTGCTAAGTCCGTGCTGCAAGCTACGCGGTATCGCAGTGGGTGGGGATAAATTCGTCCCGAGCCGCTATCTAAGGCACTTTGCGGCATATAAAGACGTGTACTACGGCGACGTCGGCGCTGTATTTGAGGAAAAAGACGGCAAACTCTACGTAAAGAGTGTCGATCCGCTCGGACGCGGTGCGGCGCTGATGGTAGGGGATGAGATTTTGAGCGTAAACGGCGAGAAATTTGAGAGTTTGCGCGAGCTAAACGAGAGGATTTTGTTTGCTAAAAAAGGCGAGCGGCTCAAATTTGAGATCAAGCGCGGCGATGAGGTTTTGAAATTTGGCGTGGCGGTCTCTGACGACGCGGCCAAAAAAGAGCAAAAAGCGCCGATGAAGGCGGATAAAAAGGCCGTCTCTAGCGACGCAAAATCGCAGTCAATACCGCGAAGCAACGATGCTGCGAGCGTGCAAAAGCTCTACGGAATAACATTTGACGAGAAGCTAACGGTAAAAAGCGTGGACGCAAGCTCGGGCGCGGCGAAATTTGGCGTCAGGGTCGGCGATAAGCTGATACAAGTGGGGCAAAAGGCGGTCTCAAGCCGCAAAGAAGCGCTCGGCCTGCTCGCTAAAGGCGGCGGTCAAAATTTGCTATTTAGACGCAACGGCTTTGACTTTTTTTACAACGCGCGGTAGTCGCGGACGGCAAATTTGACGCCTTTGTGGGCTAAATTTTAGAAATTTAGCCTGCGCTTGGAGCCATCAAAAATAAAACGGAGAATAGATGCAAAATCAAAATTTAGCGGTAAAATCAAAAACTAGCGGCAATGATCAAATTTGCCTTCAAAGCGCGGCGAAATCGTCAAATTTGAACGAGTCGCAGGCGCTGCCGAATGATCAAATTTTAGCTCGTAGTTCGCGCGCGAGCTCGTCTCAAAATCGCTCTCAAATTTTAAACTCGACCAAAGCCAAAACTAGCTCCGAAAATCCGACTCAAAGCCCGAAAAACCGATCAAATTTGATCTCGTTAAATGCGGCAAAAGGCTCATGTTTTAGCTCGGGCGCAAATTTACAGCCAAATGCAAACCAAACCGCTCTTAGCGCCATCGATCAGGATGCGCTTTTGGACGAGTTTAAGGCGTTTTTGAGCGCGCATTTGCCAAGCTCGCCTAGCTTTCATCCGTGCTTTGACGAGGCGCTCTCATACACGCTAAAATCTGGCGGCAAGCATTTTCGTGCGATGCTAGTCGCAGGCGTCGTAGTGGCGGTGCGTCCCGAGCGCAAGGAGGCGGCGTTTCACGTCGCACTGGCATTTGAGACGATGCACAGCTACTCGCTCATCCACGACGATCTGCCGGCGATGGACGACTCGGATCTGCGCCGCGGACAGCCTAGCCTGCATGTCAAATTTGACGAAGTGACGGCGATCCTAGCGGGCGACGCGCTAAACACCCACGCCTTTTATCAGATAGCAAGGGCCCCGCTAGATGCGGACGCGCGCATAAAATGCGTCGAGATTCTAAGCCGCAACGCCGGTATCTACGGCATGGCGCTTGGGCAGGCTGTGGATTGCTATTTCGAAAATCAAAAGCTAGGGCTTGAGGAGCTAAAATTTCTGCACATCCACAAGACCGCGCGCCTCATCGCGGCAAGCTTGCAGGCAGGCTGCGTCGTGGCGGGACTAGATAAGGTGGAGGCTGCGCGTATCTACGACATCGGGCTTGATCTGGGGCTGGCGTTTCAGATCGCAGACGACATCATCGACGCAACTCAAAGCGCCGAAACGGCGGGCAAGCCGACGCATAACGACGGCGCGAAAAACTCCTTTACCAACCTGCTTGGCGTGGAGGGCGCAGTGCGGGCTAAAAACGAGCTCATCGCAAAGATAGAGCGCGAACTAGGCGGCGTGCATGCGGGTATCCGCGCTATCGTGACGGGCCTCATCGACAAGCACCTGCGGTAAATTTAGCTTAAATTTGCATTTTAGGCGGTCAAATTTAAGCCGTCAAATTTCGCAAATTTTATCCTTGACTACAAAACGCTATCCAAGCGCCATAAATAAACAACCTCATAAACCGTGCCGATCCCGCCGTAAATTCGGCGTGCGTTTTGTGCTATAATCTTTTAAATTCATCAAAAGGAGAGATGATGAAAAAAATAGCCTTATCGCTTGCGTTTTTGTGTGCGGCGGCGTTTGCCAAAGAGTACGACTACATGCTAGCTAGCACTGCGCAAAAGACTTTTGAGGAGCCGACTTCTAGCTACGAAACCAAGCAAAGCTACGACGCCAAGGCTCGCCGCCTAGAGCTAGTGAGCAGCTCCGAGCTCGCAGACGGCCTAAAGGGCAAACACAAAGAGATCAGCTACTACAACAAAGCCGGCGAGATGACGAAATTTGAAGCCTACAGCTATGATTTTGCCGCGAAAAAATGGATCAAAGTAACCGAATACAAAGCCGATTATAAAAAAGGCGTTCTCACGCAGGAGTCTAGCTCGTTTATCAGAGGCGTGCCGGAAAATGCTAGCAAAATCATCACAAAGTACCTAAAAAACGCTAGCGAGGAGATCAGATACGAGCTGGTAAAGGGCAAATGGCAAAAAGCCGCGCTAACTAAAACCGTTAAGAACGCATACGGCGAGTACGAGCTCATCGTGCTTAGCGTCTGGGACGGCAAAAGATGGCAGCCTAAGTCAAAAACGCAGCTACTCTACGGCGCAGACGGACAAACTCGCGGCTACGAGAGCTGGGACTACGAAAACGGCGCATGGCAAAACCGCGAAAGAAGCACTGTTGCGGGCGACGTGAAGGGCAAATACGAGCAGGTAAGAAGCGTGTTTGAGGACGGCGCGTGGCGCTACGCCGAGATGTCTAGACACGACTACGACGCCTCTAGTGGCAAAGACGTGACGATAAATCTCATCTGGAACGCCGAGCAAAACGCGTGGGAGAACAACGGCAAAAGCGTCTCGGTCGTAGAGGGCGCGGACTTTGAGATGGCGGCGTTTTTGTGGGATAAAGAGCGCAAAGAGTGGAGGCAGGAGTACTCCAACCGCAGCATCTACGACAAGACCGGCGAGCGTCTGCTAACGCAGCGATACGACACGATGGACGGCAGCGAGAAGTTTGTTTATAGCTACAACGAGCGCGGCAATAACGTGAGCGTGGATATCTACGAGCTAGTTAGCGACGAAAACGGCAAAAGATGGGTACAAAATAAGCGCCTGGAAACGACCTTTGAGCCGCACATATTAGCCGACGACGTCGGACACGGCGGCTCGCTGATGTCCTTTGAGGTGCCTAGCAGATACGCGGTGACTAGCTTTAAGCAATTCGTCGCCGCGGATGGTAAATTTAAGCTCGCCTCAGAGCAGACGTGGAAGTATAAAAAGGTCAAATGATCTTTTGCTAGCGGCCCAACTGCGGTAAATTTGACGCTTTGGATTTGGTCAAATTTAACAAGCGCCCGAGCGTCAAATTTAACTCGTTAAATTTTGCTTTCGCATCAAATTTGACGCCGTTTGGGCGGCTAAATTTAAAAAGGAGCGAACGTGAGATTTTTTTGGAAAGCGGCGGCGATGGCGGCGATTTGGATCTTGCCGCTAGCTGCGTCGGGCGAATTTTGCCTAAAAAAGACGAGCTACAAGACGGAGGGCGACGCCGTGCCGCGCTACAAATACGAAACGAGCCAAGCTTACGACGCGAAGACTCGACTGCTAGAAAAAATCTACGACGAAATCAGCGATGAGGGCAAGCGCAGGACGAAAAGCATTGTTAAATTTGACGAAAGAGGCGAGCGCGAGATAGGCAGCGTTGAGTACGATTGGGACTTTGGCGCCGGCAAATGGCGCAAAGCAGGGTTTTCAAAAACAGAGAGGACAAAAGACGGCGCGTTTGTTTATATTGATACGCGCAAGCTAAACCAAGGTCAAAAAACCGTCGAAAAGCGAACGGGCGCGACGGAAATCTCTCAAAATTTCACTCTAAAAAACGGCAAATGGACGCCGACGTATCTAATCAAAAGACTTTATGACGAAAATCACAAAACCACGCTCGTAGCGACCTTTGAGTGGAGTGCCAAGGCCAAAAAATGGACTCCGTACGAAAAATTGATATATCGCTACAAGGGCGATGTTTATGCTAGCTCAGAGGGCTATAAGTGGCAGGGCAAATGGGTGCCGCAGACAAAGCATGTGGCCTTTACGGCTGCGGACGGAGCACGCACCGAGATAAATTTTACGTGGAGCAAGGACGCGTGGCAGCCGCAGGAGAGGACGGTGCAGAAAATAGAGCCCAAGTTTAGGCGCTTTACCGATCTTAGATGCCACTGGGACGCCACAAAGAGCGAGTGGAACGGCTGCTACAAAAACGTGCGCGAGGAGACGGAGCAAGGTCGGCCAAAGTACTCCGCATCGTCGTTTTGGCAGGGGGAGTCGCAGCGCTGGGAGATAGTGTTTGAAAACGAGTTTAGCTACGACGCACGTGGTAACCTGATAAAAAATCGCGAGATGTCAGACGGCGAACGGCGCGAGTATGTCTACGCCTACGACGAGGCGGGAAATAACGTATCCTCAGCGCTTCGCGAGCCCGATGAGAGCGGCAAATGGCGCGAAACGCAAAAGACGGTAAACGTCTTTGAATCGGACATCTTGGCGCGCGACGTCATAGACCGCGGCTTCATCGGCGACTACGTAGCCGCGGGCGAAAACGCGATCAAAAGTAGCAAGCAGTATTTTTTAGACGGCGACGAGTTTAAGCTAAACGAAACGCTTGAGTGGTTTTACGAAAAATGCGAGCCGTCTCGAGAATGAGCCATATATCGTTCAAATTTCGTGTAGTGACGCGATGACGGATTTTGGCGTCTAAATTTGACGCGCGGCGGAGTATGGTTTTTAAATAAAATTTAGGAGAAAACGTGAAAAATTTGGATGAAATTTTACTCTCTTTTGACGAAAATACGCAAAATGTTTTATTTCTAAACGGCAAGAGCGCTAAACACCCCGTTTGGGACGATGCGGACGAGGTTTTCGCAAAGGCGGTGGAGCAAATTTTAGATAAAAGCCTAGGGTTGCAAAAGGGCGTGGACTATAGCAAAACGCCTAAATTTTATGGCGCCCGGCCGCTTGCGTTTATCGGCGTGCATGCGCAGATGATCGGGCGAAAAAGTATAGGATTTTTGCTCACGAGTCGTCATCTTTTGGTTAAATTTGACGCGTCGGCTACAAATGCCGATGAGGTAGCGGCGGCGTTTAGGCTCGGTAAGTATCTGCAAAACGAGCTGGAAAGTCTCGCTTGGCAAGAGCTGGAAAAATGCGAATTTGAAATCGACGGCGAAGTGAAATCAGCTATGAAAAGGGCGCTAAAAGCCGTTTTAAACGCTATTTTTGAGGACGGAGTCCAAAACGACGAGACGAAAATTTCCGATAAACTTTTAGAGCTAGGCCTCGGCGAAGCGCTAAAAACGCCGCTTGACGAGAGCAAGCTATTGTCTAAATCCCTCGGCATTTTTAAGCCTAGTTCGCCGATTTTTCATAGCTTAGATAGCGCGCTTTTTGGATTCAGTAAGCCTTTTGGCGCGATTTTGGACGAGCGCGGGCTCATTAGCCGCGACCTTATGGAAGAGCCCGTTTTTAGCTCGTGGCACGAGATCGCGGGCGCGTCCATAACGGTAAAAGATAGCGAAGAAGACGTCATAATAATCGGCAAAAAAGAGCACCAGATACCTCCCGAGCTAAAGGACAAAAAGGAAAATTTCGCCGAGTTTTTAAAATTTATGGCGGCGCTAAAAGCGTAAAATTTAAGCCGAATTTTCGTATAATCGCATAAAAACTAAGGAGAAAAAATGCTAAAAAAGATGGCTGATACGATAAGGTTTTTGTGCGCGGATATGGTGCAGCAAGCAAACAGCGGGCACCCGGGCGCGCCGATGGGGCTAGCAGACGTCATGGTCGTGCTGGCTAAATTTCTAAATCACAATCCTAAAAATCCAAACTGGCTAAACCGCGACAGGCTCGTGTTTAGCGGCGGTCACGCAAGCTCGCTTGTGTATAGTTTTTTGCATCTTAGCGGCTATGATCTTAGCCTTGAGGATCTAAAAAACTTCCGCCAGCTAGGCTCTAAAACTCCGGGCCATCCAGAGATCCACACAAAAGGCGTCGAGGTCGCGACCGGACCGCTAGGGCAGGGCGTGGCAAACGCGGTGGGCTTTGCTATGGCGGCAAAATACGCGGCCAATCTACTAAACGAGCCTGAAAACGTCGTCATCGATCATAAAATTTACTGCCTCTGCGGCGACGGAGATTTGCAGGAGGGCATCAGCTACGAGGCCTGTGCGGTCGCGGGCAACCTACACCTAGACAACCTCGTGCTGATCTACGACTCCAACAACATCACGATCGAGGGCGACACGAGCATAGCTTGGAGTGAGGACGTGAAGGCGAGGTTTGAGGCGCAGGGCTGGGACGTCGCGCGCATCGACGGCCATGACTACGATCAGATCGAGTTTGCACTAGAGCAAGCCGCCGAAAAAGAGCGCCCGTACCTCATCATCGCAAACACCCGTATCGCAAAGGGCGCGGGCGAGCTAGAGGGCAGCCACCACAGCCACGGCGCGCCGCTTGGCGAGGAGATCATAAAAGCCGCTAAAATCGCAGCCGGCTTTGATCCTGAGCGCAAATTTGCCACCCCCGAGGACGTGCTGATCCGCTTCCGCGCCGCGCTAGAAAAGGGCGACCTAGCCGAAGCTCAGTGGAACAAAAAGGTAGAAAATCTAAGCAGCGAGAGCAAAAATATGCTAAACGCGCTGCTAAATCCTGATTTTAGCAAGATAGATTTCCCCGATTTTACCGGCAAAAAGCTAGCCACGCGCGACAGTAACGGCATCATCATGAACGAGATCGCGCGGGCTCTACCTGGCTTTATCGGTGGTAGTGCGGATCTGGCGCCGTCAAACAAAACCGAGCTAAAAGGCATGGGCGACTTCCCTAACGGCCGCAACATCCACTACGGCATCCGCGAGCACGCTATGGCCGCGATAAACAACGCGGTCGCTAGATACGGGCTTTTCTTGCCGTTTAGTGCGACGTTTTTTATCTTTAGCGACTACCTAAAGCCGTCCGCGCGTATCGCCTCGCTGATGAGCATTAGACACTTTTTTATCTTTACGCACGACAGCATAGGCGTTGGCGAGGACGGCCCGACGCACCAGCCTATCGAGCAGCTTAGCACGCTGCGCGCGATGCCAAATTTCTACACATTCCGCCCAGCCGACGGCAACGAAAACGCGCTTTGCTGGAAAGCGGCGCTAAATTTACGCGCTCCAAGCGCCTTCGTGCTTAGCCGCCAAGGCCTAGCTCCGCTTGAAAAGGGCGAACTAGGCGGCGTAGAAAACGGCGCGTATCTGCTAAAACGCGCGCAAAACGCCAAAATCACGCTAATAGCTAGCGGCAGCGAAGTGGAGCTTTGCGTTAAAGCGGCTGAAATTTTAGCCGCTCGCGGTGTCGGCGCAAACGTCGTCTCCGCACCGTGCTTTGACCTGCTTTGCGAACAGCAGCGCGAGTACGTAGAGCAGATCATAGATCCAGCGACCAAGGTCATCGCCGTCGAAGCCGCAAGCGCGCTGGAGTGGTATAAATTTGCCGATGAGATATACTCGATGAAGAGCTTTGGCGAGAGCGGCAAGGCGGGGGCATTGTTCGAATACTTCGGCTTCACGCCTGAAAAGATCGCGGAATTCGCGCAAGGGTCGGCGAAGTAAAATTGAGCTTTAAATTTGACGGTTTTGGCTTGGGCTAGAGCCGTCAAATTTGAGAACTTTTGAGAACTCATGCCGGGCGAGACCCGCATCAAATTTACGCGGTTTGCTCACGGTAAAATCAAATTTAAAAAAGGGAAAAGATTGCAAAAATACAGGCAAAAAACAGGGCGATTCGCCGACGAAAATTTCATCTTAAATTTAGCTCGCGGCGCGGGTAAATTTGACGCGCAAAAAGGCGCGATCGAGCAAATTTGCGCTAAAGATAAAATCAAATTTAGCGCGAAAAATTCGTTTAAATTTAACCAAAAGGCCGCGTGATGGAGCTTTCGCATATCATCGTTTTGGCCCTAGTTCAGGGCATTAGCGAGTTTTTACCGATCTCTAGCTCGGCTCACCTCGTGCTGGTGCCAAAACTACTTGGCTGGGCGGATCAGGGGCTTGCCTTTGATGTGGCCGTTCACGTAGGCACGCTAGCGGCGATACTTTTTTATTTCAAGGACAGGCTGGCTGGGCTCATGCGTGATTTTTTCGCGTCTATCGCGCGGCGCGAAAAGGTCGGCGATAGCACGCTCGTATGGTCGGTCGGCTTTGCGACCGTGCCGGTGGGGCTTTTTGGCCTGGCGTTTAACGACGCCATCGAGCAGTACACTAGAAACGGGCTCGTGATCGCGGCGATGACGATAATCTTTGGTGTCGTGCTCTACGTCGCGGATAAAAAATCAGGCCTAAAAACCGAATACGAAATGACGATCAAGCTCGCTCTCATCATAGGTCTAGCGCAGGCGATCGCGCTGATACCCGGCGTTTCGCGCTCGGGCGTGACGATGACGGCGGCGCTGATGCTTGGCTTTAGTCACAGCGCAAGCGCAAATTTCTCGTTTTTGCTCTC
Organism: Campylobacter showae CSUNSWCD; assembly: GCF_000313615.1. Taxonomy (NCBI): domain Bacteria; kingdom Pseudomonadati; phylum Campylobacterota; class Epsilonproteobacteria; order Campylobacterales; family Campylobacteraceae; genus Campylobacter; species Campylobacter showae. The sequence continues at coordinate 162,758 of NZ_AMZQ01000007.1, forward strand.
GATCCCGGTTATCGTGCTAGCAGGCGGCCTTGAGGCGGTAAAGCTGCTAAAAACCCCCGACGCGCTGCCTTGGAGCGACCTTGCTATCGGGGCGGCTATTAGCGGCCTTAGCGCGTATCTGTGCGTGCGGCTGTTTATGGCGCTGATCGCGCGTGTGAGCATGCTGCCGTTTGTGATCTACCGCATGATTTTAGGCGTGTTTTTGTTTGTGATGTTTTTATAAAGATAACTAAATTTGGGCTCAAATTTAAGGTTTGCGGCCCAAATTTGTTTTTAAATTTAAAGCGCAAATTTGACTAAGGTCAGTCAAAATTTAGCTTTTCCAAAACCTCTTTTATCCTTGTGCTTCTACTCTCTACACTATCTTCTTCGCTAAACATCCTATGTTTGCTATGTTCAAACGGCGGCAGGTCTTTGACGAAATCATAAATTTCCTCAAAGCTCAAAATCTTGCCGTGCAGGTCGTAGCTGGCGTTTAAAGCCTTACCTTTTACGTTTGCGATATTTGCGTGGATATGGCCGTAGAGCTGGATCGCGCCGTGGTGACCTGCGTTCCACTCGGCTAGCGGATAGTAAAAGAGCACGAGGCGAAATTTATCCTGCCCGTGCTGCACCGTGATCTCTTTGTATTCGCAAATTTCATCAAAAAGTGCGTTGCCATCTTGTTTTTTCATAGCTAGCAGTTCGTCTTTATGCTTTTTTATCGCTTCATCGTGATTGCCTAGCACTAGGACGTGCTTGCCGTTTAGCTTGCTAAAGATGGATATATTGGTCTCCATATCCTTGTGAAAGCTAATATCGCCTATGTTATAAACCGTGTCGCAGGGATTTACTCTCTCGTTCCAATGGCGAATGAGTGCGTTATCCATCGCCTCTACGCTAGAAAAAGGCCTAAAACACGGATGAAATCTCATGATATTGCTATGTCCGAAATGCAAATCGGAGGTAAAATAAATCATTTTTGCCCCCTTAAATCCACTTCAAATTTCTCGCCGCTTTTTATCTCCATTATCTCTAGCCTTTTAAAAAACACGGCTCCCACGTCCATTGAAAAGACGTTGTTTGCGCGCCTGGTTATTCTATTTTCCTCACTTGCGACGTGCCCGTGAAATATCCTCTTGCCTGTATTATTACTCTCCCAAAATGGCTCTATACTCCACAGCACGTAGTCCTCGTCTTGCTCCTCTTCGCTTTTGTCGCCGTCAAAGGCTGCGTGGACGAATATGCTTTTCTCCGAGCTCACGACGTGAGGCATATTGCCGATAAAATCCTTTAGCCACGAGAGCGCGAAGCTGTTTAAATTTCGCTTGTAGATCGATCTTTTGGTTTTATCGCCGCCGTTTCTAAGCCAAATTTGATGATCTAGCGAGTCGCCGCCAAAATACCCATCCATCATCATTTTTTCGTGATTTCCTAGCACGTGGATCAGCGCGTATCCGTTTCTAACGAGCTCGGCGTATCTTTTGTATAGTCCGATCGTATCCTCGCCGCGGTCGCAGCTATCGCCTAAAATAATAACCAAATCCTTTTTGGTCAAATTTATCTCTTTAATCATCAAATTAAAAAGCCCGAGGCAGCCATGCATATCGCCGAATACGAAAATCCGCGCGTAGTCGTTTTCGTTTATGTGTTTTATCTTTATCATTTTTGGTTCTTGTGCGTAAATTTGTGGAAAATTTTTTGGTTAAGTTTTATAAGATTATGGCAGATGGGAAGGGATTCGAACCCTCGAAAGCTTGCACTTTACACGCGTTCCAGGCGTGCTCCTTCAACCGCTCGGACACCCATCTATGAAGCCTGGATTATAGCTAAAATTTAATAAGCGCAAACTTATATTTGAGATTGATGGAGCTTGCGTATTTGATTTATGCGCGTTTGCCCAGAGCGAAAAACATCCTGCGCGCCTTGCGAATTAAATTGTGCGTTTAACGCGTCGTTAATGCAATGTCGTTTATAATACGGCTTTTAAAAACGAAAAAAGGCAAAAAATGAAAAAAATCCTCATCATCGCAGGCTCATGCAGCAACGGCGGCGCTGGACTACAAGCCGATATAAAAGCGTGCGCGCACTTTTGCTGCTATAGCGCGACCGCGGTCACGGCGCTAACGGCCGAAAACACGGACAAGATCAAAAGCATCGTATCGCTCGATCCGTCCTTCGTTGCCGACCAGCTAGAGATGCTCTCTGCCGAGTTTAGCTTTGACGCCGTTAAGATCGGCATGCTATTTAACGAACCTATCATGGACGTCGTGCAGGGTTTTTTAGAAAAAAACTCTGCCCCCGTGGTGCTAGATCCCGTCTGCGTCTCGAAAATGGGACACAAACTCATCAAAGATAGCGCCATCGAGCGACTAAAAGAACTGATGAAATTTGCCGCCGTCACGACGCCGAACCTGCGCGAAGCAGACGTGCTTTTCGGCGATGATTTTACGAATTTGCCGTGTGACGTGATTGTGAAAAAACACATCGTCGCCGGTAAGAGCATCGATACGCTCTACCGCAAGGACGGCAGCGTGCAAAACTTCGAAACGCCGCTAGCCGACCCGCTAGTCATCATCGGCGCGGGCTGCACGTTTTCTAGCTCGCTAGCTTGCCTACTCGCGCGCGGCCAAAGCCTAGAAAGCGCCATCCAGCAAGCCAAAGAATACATCTATAACGCTATAATCAACGGCATCGATACCAATCTGGGCGTAAGAAAACTGCTAAATCACGGGGTTAAATTTTAAATTTAGCTTGCTTGACGCCGTAAATTAGAGTAAGAATAAAAGAATTTGCGAGGATTTATGAGTATAAGCTACAAAGCGTCTTTTATTATTATTTTTCTAATCGCGGCGACGGCCGTCTACTTAAATTTATACAACGGACGAGAGTTAGCGCGAAACTACGAAAAAAATCGTATCGAGATTTTAGCATTGCGCGATTTTGCGCGTGAGATTAGGCCTCGCGGAGTTTGGTTTGACCTGCGCTTAGACGGAGCCCTGGTTGAGACGTTTAGAGCAGAGAGTGCCGATAAAAACCAAACCGCGGACTTCATCCGCGTAGATAAGCAAACGAGCGTGCAGGAACCACTGCGGATACTTGGCTGGGACGAACAGACTTTTGGCGAACTAAAAGCCAAACTAAAAAGCGCAAACGTCATAGGCGTAAGAATCTGGGACAACGAGGCGTTTGGAGGCGAGCGCAAGACGACGATTTATTATCGCGATGATGGCTTTGGAGTCGCGTATTACGAGATTTTTGACGACGCTTCGGACGAGATACTGCGAGGCGACAAAGAGGCGGGCTGCGACGATAGATTTCATTCAGACGGCGTAGCTTTGCTTTATGGCGGCGGGGCTACCGTGGGTTTTATGTGCGTAAATAAAGACGGCAAAAATATAAAACGTAGATAAAAATCTAAATTTTAGATTTACGCTTTAAATTTGGGGTTTGGTTTGGCGGTTAAATTTGACCCGAAACAAGGATAGATAAATTTACGAGCGGTTTTGTTAAATTTGACTACCAGCAAGAGCCTTTTCGTCTGATGTGATATTTTTGTCATAAACGTCATATTTTTGACCGTCTATCCATATAGTTGTTTGCATCTTTATCTCTCCTTAATTAACTTTATCTCGAGGTATTATGAAATTTATTTGCCTTTCTATCTCGTCTGCTTGTTTGGATGTTAAGCTTTCTATCGCATAAACTCTATAGAAAAAATATTTTCTCTTTTTTGCTATCCATACTTGATTGGGGGCAAATGGAAAATAATAAGTTCTACAATACGCCAAATCCTCGCTTTTGATGATCGTATCGCCGAAAATATATCTGTTTATGACGATCCTGTCGCTGTAAATTTCGATGTAGTTGAAAAATATGAGTTTGTATAAAAGCCTACCCAAAAACAAAGAACCCAGAATGCCCAGCATCTGCATCCAGCCTCTATAATATATCGCGGTCAGCAGGCCTGGCACAAGCAGTAAAAAGCTATAACCAATAAAGTCGATCAGCACCATGAGTGGATTTCGTTTGCCTAGCCTGTAAAGTAGCTCCGACTCTTTATTTTCTTTGCCCGGACTTTCGTTCATATCCTCCGCCTAAAGTCAAATTTTAAATTTATCCAGCCTAGTTTTATGCAAACGGCGAGCGGTTAAAATCGTCAAGTTACGCTACCGTTTAAATTTACGCCGTCTTCCAAATTTGACCCAAATTTGCTCGCTTTTTCAGTCAAATTTAATTCGCAAGCCCCGTCGGCTGCCGTCAAATTTACCTAAAGCTTACCTGCGCGTCGTCCGTGCCGTCTTCTAGCGAGATGTTGTAGCCGCCGGTATTTGGCGGGCGTTTATAGATATCTTGCGGACGGATACCTAGCACCTCGTCGCTGAAAAACACGCACTCACGCTCGCCAGTATCGACGTCGCGCACCCAGATTTTGCCGTCGTCGACGATCTCCTCGTCAAACTCTATCACGCGGTTTTCGTAAATTTTGCCCAGCAGTCGCTCGTGCAGGCGATTCTCGCGCTCAAACTCCAGCTGTGCTTGCAAACACTCCGCCTCATCGATGAAAATCGGCTCCAGCGCGATCTTGTCGCCGTCCAGCACACACTCGAATTTCTCCAGCGTCGAGCAGTCCACCTCGCTGCCGCCCAGCCTCACGACGTCCTTGTTGCGCATGAAGTAGCGGTTGGTGAGGTTGCCCATCAGCGCCTCGTACGCCGTGCCGCCGATCGCGCGTTTGAGTAAAAACTCGTTTTGAAACGCCAGCACCAGCTCCACCTCGCACTCGCGTAGGATCTCCTCGTTTAGCTCGGTGTTTTCGCTCAGCAGCTTTGCCGATTCGTCGAGAAATAGGCTAATGGGCCTTTTTTGCTTCATCGTTACGCGCTTTAAAAGCTCAGGCAAGAAGCTGTTTAGCAGGAAGCTCAGCGCACTTTTGTCGCAGCTTGCGGCGTTAAAGATCACGATCTTGCCGTTATTTAGCAGTCCTGCGATACTCGCGTCGCCCGCAGTGCCCTCGCTCTCGCCGTTTAGCGAGTCGTCGTTCATGAGGCCTAGAAACGGCGACATCATCATCGAGTAGTTGCGAAAATCATCTCTCGTGCGCTCGTCGCCGATGTCCTTGTAGCGGCTCGTCGCGTCCAAAAACTCGTCCGCGGTCGCTATAAACGCGCGGTTTATCATTATCGTTTCGCGGGTGAAATTTAGCGTCGAGGAGTCGAGATTGTCGCAGATGAGGCTCAGCGTGTCTTTAAACTCGAGCATCTTTTCTAGGTCTTGCGAGAGGCGCAGTATCGTAGCGACGTCAAAGGTAAAATCCCGCGCGAGCGTGCGTACGTCGGCGTAAAACGCGTCCGTGTAGCATTCGCTTAGCGGAGTGATTTTTTTGGCAAAAATTTTAAGCGCTTTTAGCACCTTAAAAAACTCCGTCGCGATGCTCGAGCCAAACTCCTCCCAAAACTTCTCTCTTGATTCCATCGGCTTTTTCACGCAGTTTTTAAAGTCTCGCGGCTTCATCGAGGCGATGAGGTTTATCGGCGCGTCTAGCCTGGCACCCACGCTCACGACGTCTTTTAGACGGCCCGCTCTGCGCGCTAGAGCCTTTATTTTGGCGCTCTCGCCGCCTTTATAATCCACGGCAAACACCGTGTAGCCGTTTTGCATGCGGTCGAGTAAATTTGGATATATCATCGCAGTCGTCTTGCCGCTGCCAGTCTCTCCGATGATGGCCGCGTGCGTGAAGTCGCTAGGTATCAGCGCGCCTTTTTTCTCCGCGTTTTCCCGCTTTCTCGTAAAACCCATAATTTTTTGCATATTTTTCCTTGTCGGGGGCGATTGTAACGAAATTTGGTTTAAAGATTTAAATTTGACGGGGCGGCGAGCGGGTTAAATTTGCCGCGGGACAGGATGAGAATCTAGCCCGCAAAACCCGCACCGCAAAAACGCTAGATCAAATTTGAGCTTTAGTGGAGCAGGGCGGGTCGCACTGAAATTTGGCTCAAATTTGCCGCAAGCGGGCGAAACTACTCCGCTTTTTTGCAAACGGCGGCCGAGTGCGTGAGTAGATCGTGCAAATTTAGCGCGTCCTTGCGAAAAAAACAGAGGCAAAGTCCGACCACGCTAACGCCTGAGAGCAAAAAGCAGATGTAACGGAGCAAAACGCGCGCAAAGCCGAGCTTGCGGCTGCTGCGTAGGTCGATGAGGTAGATATTTTGCGAGCGGTAGCCGGGCGTCTGGGCTTTGATCGCAAAAAAGGCGCAGCAGATGAGAGCGACTGCGAAATTTGCCCCAAATATCGCGGTTTGGTTGTGCAAAAAGTCGTCTTTGCCGTCCAAAAAAACATAGGTCGTGAGGTAATATATCGGCATCCCGATCAAAAAAAGATCGGTGATAAAGGCCTTTACTCGCGCGCCGATGGTGGCTAGTTGCGCTTTTTGTTTTGCCAAATTTACTCCTTTTTATTTTCGGGCGCATGTTTTGGATTTGAGCGTCAAAGTTGATCGCGATTGCCCAAATTTACGTGCTTCTACTTTGTTGTGGTAAATTTACGTCTGCTTATGCTGCCGCTTCGGTGCAGTAAATTTGCGGCTCGTTTCCGCGTGTCCGCCGCTTGCGCCGTCTTATCCAGCTGGTCTTGCTCGGTTCTTAAACGGCGCTTTGTCTGCTGCCAGATTATACGTTTTGCCTAGCGTAATCTTTACGATGTCTGCCGTCTTTGTTTGTTTTTGGCGGCATACCAGTTTGCGATGATCAATAATTTTCGACTCGCACATTTTTTCATTAAACCCGCTTGCGTTTGATTTATCGTAGGCTCCGTAAAATTTATAAAGTGCGGATTTTAAATTTAAGGCGTTTATCTCGCGCCAAATTTTAAATTCGTAAATTTAAAGACGCTCTTTCGCGGGGGTAAATTTACCTAAATATAAATTTGACAGCCGCCGCTAAATGTACACGGCAACAACGCAAATTTAACTCTGTCCGCAACCTGCAATATGTATCGACGGGCTTCGTTTTATCGTTCAATATACCGCACAACCAAGTCAAATTTGATTCTCGATCGGTTTGCTTTGATTGACTCCTGCAAAGTCCGTCCAAATTTGCACGACTAATCAAACATGTCCGCGAAATTTGAAAATTTAGTTACCTCTGCTGCCTGGCTTTATCGCCTTGCTTCCATCGGCGCAGAGCGGACAGCTTGCGGGATCAAAAATCTCAAACTCAAAGTTTCCAAGCGCAAAAAACGGCTTGTCGGCGGGTAGTTTGGCGCTTGGTTTTGCGACGCTGCCCGCTAAATTTGCGACCTTGCAAAAGCCGCGATTAGCAAGCGCGGCAAACGCCACCACCTTGCCGCCTAGGCTCTCGATCACGCGAGCGGCCTCCATCGCCGAGCCGCCCGTAGTGATGATGTCCTCGCAAACGATAAATTTCTCGCCTTTTTTCACCTCAAAACCGCGTCGCAGGCTCATCACGCGCTCGACTCGCTCGGTAAAAATAAAGCGTTTTTTCGCCGCGCGAGCTAGCTCGTAACCTGCCAAAATGCCGCCTAGAGCGGGCGAACAGACGCTGTCAAACTCTACGCCCGATTTTTCGATTACGGCGGCTAGCTCGTCCGCTAAAGCGCCGGCTAACTGCGGATCCTCGAGTACTTTGGCGCTTTGTAAATAAAACTGCGAGTGGTTGCCGCTGCTAAGCAAAAAATGCCCCTGTAAATACGCGCCTGCGTCCTTGTAAATTTTTTCTAAATCCATCGTTTTTCCTTTGTAAAATTTGAGCGAATTTTACCCTAAGCGCGCTTAAGCTACTATTTTTTGAGCTTTTATCGGCTTGCGATTTTGCGTTATTATAAGCTTATGCCGAGCAAAAACGGCTAGCAATTTTAAATTTGGATATAAATTTTGGTAAAAGCGAGTATGGCGTGATAAATTTAAAATTTGGGCGAAATAAATAAATGCGCTTTGGGGTGTAGCAAAAGTGGACTAAAATTTATGTTAAATGCGAAATAGCGGAAGGTTTTTATAAAAGAAGCGGCTCGTCAAATTTAACAAGCCGCATGTAAATTTAGACTTTTAAAAGCTCGTTCTCTTTTTCTTTTACGAGCGAGTCGATCTTTGACGTGTAGCTGTCAGTGATCTTTTGGACTTCGTCTTGTCCTTTTTTGCTCTCGTCTTCGGTGATCACTTTATCTTTTTCTAGCTTTTTAACCTCGTCGTTAGCGTCTTTTCTGATGTTTCTGATGCTAACTTTCGCCTTTTCGCCAAATGCCTTAGCGTGCTTGGCGTTTTCTTGGCGCTGCTCGACCGTCATCGGAGGGAAAAATAGTTTCACGCTCTCGCCATCGTTGTTCGGATTTACGCCGATATTTGCCGCAGAGATCGCTGCAGTGATGGTTTTTAGCATCGGTTTTTCCCACGGCGTAATGCTTATGGTGCTAGCATCGCTTGTTAGCACGGTGGCTACTTGGTTTAGAGGAGTTTGGCTACCGTAATAATCCACGTAAATATTATCGACTATGCTTATATTTACCTTGCCTGTGCGAAGCGTGCTAAAGTCGCGCTTTAGACCCTCGATGCATTTGTCGCTATGCTCTTTTTGTTTTTTGTAAATTTCATTCAGCATTTATATCCTTTACTAAAATTTTGGTCGTCGTTTTTCCGTTTACCTTAAGGCTCATTCTCACTTTATAGCGGTCGATCGGCTTGTTAAATTTAAGCGTCATCTGCCCGTTTTCAAGCTTGACTTTTTTTGTTTTTTGCCCTGTCATCGAGAAGTATCCGTGCGTCGCGTTCTCGTCGGTTTTGATGATAAGTTCGCTGATTTTATTGTCTTTGGGATAGTCTTGTGGTAGTATCCATTCGGCTTTTAAAAATTTACTCGCAAGCGCGGACGGCAGGTGAGTGCCGTTCATAGCAGGGATCCTGTCTAGTTCGTGTAGATCGCTGTTTGCCGCGACTGCACCGGAGTTTTGGCTCAGTATCACCTCGATGCCGTGCTCAATTGCTACATCGCGCACTCTGTCGTTATATTCGCCAAAAGGATAAGCAAAATAGCGCGGTTTGTAGCCCATATTTTTTTCAAATTTGCTTATACCGTCCTCAAAGTCGTTTTTTAATTTTTCCTCGTTAAGACCGACCATGTGCAAGTGGCCGTAGGAGTGATAGCCGACTTCGCCGTATTTTTCCATCTCTTTTATCTGCTCAAAGGTCATAAAGTCGCCGTATTTTCGCGCGGTGGCCTCGACGTAGATCATCAGTGCAAACGGATATCCGTACTCTAAAAATACCGGTAAGCCTTTTTCGTAAAAGCTTTTGTAGCCGTCGTCTACCGTTAAAACAACCCAGTTATCAGATACCGGCTCACCGTTTTTGATAGCGTCCACGAGCTTTGAGAGAGGGATGATCTCGTAGCCTTTTTCTTTAAAATAATCAAACTGCTCGCGTAAATTTTTAATAGAGATGTTTGTACTTGGATGCCTATCGTCGTCAAATCTGTGATAGTTAAAGATGTGCGCGTCTGCAAACGCAAGCTGCACCGCTGCAAAAAATGCGAGCGCGGAAACTAATTTTTTCACCAATGCGCCTTATTTTTGCTCGCTTGCTGGAGCTGCAGGAGCATTAGGAGCTTGCGGAACAACTGCCTCAGGAGCTGCAGGTAGCGACGAAGTATCGACGCTATCTATTAGAGATTTGCTGCTTTGCGTGTTGTAAACGTAGCTTAGCGCTAGAGTGTTTAGGATAAATAAAACGCCCACGACGAAGGTAAATTTGGCTAAAAATCCGGCCGGTCCTTTTGCGCCAAATAGGCTTTCGTTGCTACCGCTATATGCACCCAGTCCGATAGAGGAGCTTTTCTGAAGCAAAACGGCGATCGTTAAAACTACCGCGAAAATAAACTGCAATACTAAAAAAAGCGAATCCATTAAAAATCCTTTTAAATTTTCAAAATTAGTCGCGATTATACTAAAAAAGTTTTGAATTTGGGTTAAATTTCTTTTTCTATCTCATAAAGTTCGTAGCGCACGGTCTTAAAAATCTCGGAAATTTTAACGTCGATGAGTTTAAAACACTCTTCTAAAACCCTTGCGCTTTCTTGCGCGCGTTTGATATTGGCGGTTTGCAAATCGTCCAAATTTAGGCGAATTTGCTCCTCTTTAAGGCTTGGTTTTAGTACGTCATTTGTGGCATCGCGAAATTTTATAAATTCCTTTTGCGGGATTTTTGCCTTGTGGCGGAGAGTTTTTATTTTTTTAGCGAGGGCTAGGTCGTCAAAGCCGTAACGTCTGACGTCCTCGACGACTCTAAGCCCTTCTTTTAAGCGGTTTAAATTTGCGTCTATTACGCGGTAGAGCCGCTCTTCGTTAGTCATCTCTACTAAAAATGCCTAAAATTTGAAGTAAAGAAACGAACAAATTCACGAAATCAAGATAAAGAGCGACTGCGCCCTCGATCGGAGTTTCGTAGTTGCCGCGGATGATATTTTGCGTATCGTAAAGGATATACGCGCTAAATAAAACCGCACCCACGCTAGCGATCGCAAGCTGTAAAACCGGGCTGTGGAAAAATATATTTATGATCGCAGCCACGAGTAAAACGATAAGTGTGATGAAAAGCATCTTGCCCATCGCGGTAAAGTCGCGCTTGGTATTCATAGCAAACACGCTAAGTCCGCCAAATGCCACGGTCGTAAGCGTAAAGGCCTGAGCTACTATCGCCGCGCCTCCTGGCATCGCAAAGGTGCGTCCCAAAATAGGCGTAAGCGTAAGTCCGCTAACGAAAGTAAAGGCAAAAAGCAGGATCAAATTTAAGCCCGATTTGCGTTTAGCAAACATTAGGCCCACCAAAAGTCCTAGCTCAAGTATCACAAATAGCCAATAGTTGCCCGCCACCGTAGCTCCCAGCGAGCTATAAAGCCCGACGTAAGCTCCGACGCTGGCGGCTAAAAGCGAAGCCGCGAAAAGCTGATAGGTTTGCTTGATAAACGTGCTAAGCGCGCTTTGCGAATATTCGCTCGCAACCTCGTGCTCTCTTGAGTTTGCATAGTTTCTGTCATATAAACTCATTTTTTCTCCTTTTTTAATTTCTGACGCAAATTTAGCCAAAAATAGGTAAATAAAATATAAAAGATCGCTGAATTTGACATGCGAAAAGCATTTTAAAAAAATTTAACGAACTTTGAAACGTTTTTGATATAATATTTTATAATTTTTTATCGGGAAAGCAGATGCAAGGTATCTTAGACGGCGCCGTCAAATTTATGGAAGAAGATTTTTTAGAGCATAAGGAGCTTTTTGAAAGCCTGGGCGAGAAACAGACGCCGCACACTCTTTTTGTGGGATGTATCGACTCGCGCGTGGTGCCTAGCCTCATAACAAACACGGTTCCGGGCGACCTAGTAGTCGTGCGAAATATCGCAAACATCGTGCCTCCGTACCGCAAAAGCGAGGAGTTTTTGGCTACGACGTCGGCGATCGAGTACGCCTTGCAAACGCTAAACGTGCAAAACGTCATCATCTGCGGGCACAGTAACTGCGGCGGCTGCGCGGCTTTGTGGATGGACGAGGCTAAATTTAGCAAAACACCAAACGTAAAGCGCTGGCTAGATCTATTAGAGCCCGTAAAAAAGCGCGTGCAAAAGCTTTTCGGCGACAATATCGCAAAAAGAGAGTGGATAACCGAACGACTTAGCCTTGTAAATTCGTTTGAAAATCTACTGAGCTACCCCGACGTCAAGGCTAAATTTAAAGACGGAGAGCTAAAAATTTACGCCTGGCACTACATAATAGAAACCGGCGAAATTTACAACTATAACTTCGTAACGAAGAGCTTTAAACTGCTAGGAGTCGAGAAATGAAAAAAATTTTAGTCGCCGTTTTTGCGCTGTGCTTTGGCTTAAATTTACTCGCAAATACCAAAATCGACGACCTAAACGCGACAGACATCCTAAGCGTCGTAAATCAAATCAACGAAGCAAACGCGCAGATCGCAGTTATCAAGGCGCAGTCGGCCGAAAATAACGAAACTGCCGATAAAAACGTGCTTTTTAAAACCGTCTCGGAGAAAAAAGAAAAGCTAATCGAGCAGATCCCTTACCTCATCATGCAAATCGAAATCGACGAGGAGCAGGTGCAGAAATTTAAGCACGAAATGCAAAATTTGGAATCAAAAATCAAACGGCTAAAAAACTCGGACAATCAAAATTTATACGTCAAAAATATGCTCGAGCTCGAGCGAATGCGGCTTGACGGGCTGTTTTACTCCTCGCTTTTAAATTTGGAAAATATCTTTAAAGAAGGCGGCAAAGCCGTGGACGTAAGGCTCGCCGTCGAGGAGACGCTACTTAGCTTTCAGACGGAGTTTTACGCGCAGTTTAAGGAGTTTAAGGATAGTCTAAACGAAGAAGCGCTCGCTGCGCACAAAAGCGAACTAGAGGCGCTAGAAGCGCACAAAAAGACGCTTGAAGAGATACTCCACTACCTGCGCGATAACGCCGAGCTACTCACGTCAAACTACATCATCTCGGAGCTAAATTTAAAAACGGCGATCGATTTTATCAACGAAAAGGCATCGTTTACGAGCAAATTTAACGTCGGCAAGGCGGCAATCATATTCGTCGTATTTTTATTTTTCGTCTCGTTTACGACGCTACTTAGCAGGCTCACGCTGTGGGCTTTGATGAAATTTTTCGTCAAGCACGACTCGGATAGACAGACAAAAGGGCGCATCGTAGAAATCATCAAACGCCCGATGCTACTCACCCTTATCGCATACGCGATAGATATATGCGTCTCGATCGCATATTATCCCGCTCCGATGCCGATAAAATTCGCAAATTTCCTAGCGATTACTTTTGTTATCGCCGTCACTTGGCTCATACTTAGCGTACTAAACGGCTACGGCATGGTGCTCATCAACGAACTCACCAAAAAAAGCGGGCGCAAAGAGGTGATAAATTTGATCCTAAAGATCATCTATTTCATCATCTTCGTTATCGCGCTGCTTATCGTGCTTAGCAAGCTCGGCTTTAACGTTAGCGCCATCATCGCATCTCTTGGTATCGGCGGCCTTGCGGTGGCTCTTGCGACTAAGGATATTTTGGCGAATTTCTTTGCTTCCGTTATGCTGCTCTTTGACAACTCATTCTCGCAGGGCGACTGGATCGTGTGCGGCGACATCGAGGGAACGGTCGTGGAGATCGGACTTAGGAAAACGACCGTGCGAACCTTTGACAACGCCCTTATATTTGTGCCAAACTCCAAGCTAGCTAGCGATCCGATCCGAAACTGGAGCAGGCGAAAGATGGGACGACGCATCAGGATGCTAATCGGATTAGAATACAGCGCCACGACCGAGCAGATCAAAAAATGCGTCGATGAGATCAAACAGATGCTGATTGATCACCCAGATATCGCAAAGGGCGACGATATGGGCTCGAAAAAGGCTAGCCGCTACGACCGCGGTATCGTCTCGATCGACGATCTGGCCGGTTATAAGTCAAATTTGTTCGTTGTAGTGGACGAGTTTGCCGATAGCTCGATAAATATCCTCGTGTACTGCTTTTCAAAGACGATAGTTTGGGGCGAGTTTTTGGCCGTCAAAGAGGACGTGATGCTAAAAATAATGAATATCGTAGAGGCCAACGGGCTTGGATTTGCCTTCCCTAGCCAGAGCCTATACGTCGAAGAAGTGAAAAAATAATTTTAAAGGAGAGAAAATGAGCGAAGAATTTGACTACGAAGAGGAAGATTTGGAGGAGGAATACTCCGAATTTGACGACGAGAGATCTGAAAGATACAGCTACAACTACGACGAGAACGACTACGAATACGGCGACGAAGACGAAGAGGATAGCTACGAGATGTGATTTGCGCTCAAATTTGTCCTAGTCTGGCAAAATTTGCCGGCGGGCCGAATTTGGAGCGTTTAAATTTGAGTTTTAGTCAAATTTGAACTAAATCTTGAGGTAAGACGAGACGGCTGTTTTTGCGTAGGCTCAGTTAAATTTAAACAGGCTTTGCGCCGATATACAAATTCATCCTGCTTTTGATGATTTTTGGCGGTTGTTGCCTTCAAATTTAGACATTTATATCTAGCTTTCGGATTTTATTTAGAGCTTCTAAAAGCTTGGTTACGTCCGTTCCTTTTTCTTGTTCGGCCTTGATAAATTTCTCGAAAAACTCACGCTTTATATCCTTATAAATATAGGTTTGGCTTTTACTAGTAGCGTGGATAGGTTTAAATTTCTTTTCTTTTGCGGCGTCTGCTTGCGCTTTTTCTACGATTTTCTCGTCAAAGTTGCTCTTTTTTAGCGCGATTTTTTGCAGCACGTCTGCGATACTCTCGCCGTTTTTAAACACGTCTTTTAGAAATTTAAAAAACTCTTTTTTGCTCGCTTCGTCTGCGTAGCTCACGCGATCTTCTATATCTTGTCCCAGAAGCGTAATGCGCTCTTTTGCGGGCGTTTGGTCGAAATTTAGCGTGCCGTTTTCGAGCGAAATCTTGACGTTTGCGTATTCGCCTAGGATTTTATTTGCCGCGTACTCGAGCCATTTATCTTTAAACTCCTCCTCGCTCATATCTGAATCCAGCAGCTTTGAGGCCTTAGCGTCCATTATCAGGCCGCTGCCGCTACGCATGCCAAGCCCCAGGCCAAATCCGCCCAGATCCACGTTAAATTTACTCAAAAACTTATCCACGCTAAAGACGTCCTGTCTAAATATATCGGACGGATCGCCCGCGTGCGCGATCAGAGCTCGCGTGCTATCTACGAAGCTTTTTAGCTCGGCGGCTTTTTCTTTGTCGGTACTCGGATCAAGCCCGTTCATCTTACCCCAGATGCTGATTTTATCGTCTCTCGTGTAGCCGCTTAGAGAAAATATCCTCCTTGCAAATACCGGTTCGTCAGGCTTTAGTCCGAGCTCCTTACGCCATCCGTCCTCCAGCTCGTCAAACCTCATTTTCGCACCCAACCACATGCTTAAATTTTTACCCGTTAGCTTTTCTGGATCAATCTTGTCCGCCCAAATTTTTAGTTGGTCGTAGTCTAATTCGCTTGGATTTACCGTATCGTAATTAATCTGTGCCGTCAAATTTGACATCAAATTCGCCGCTTCTTTTTCCTCGCGCGCTTTTAAATTGTGCCCGCGAGCGCCGTTAAAATCGAAATTTGCATTTGCGTTAAATCCGTTTACGCCGCCTATCATCTAAAATCCTTTTAAAATTTGACTTTCTAACGATATCGGCAAAATTCGAATAAAATTTAGAGTAAAAGATAAGAAGCGGTATCAAATTTACGGTCGGTCGCCGAGAGGGTAGAGGCGCTAACGAGCCGCCGTAAATTTGCGCCCGCAGCTACCAATCGGCAAACGCTTGCGTAAATTTATTTTTGCTCAAAATCCTTCCATGGATTTATGTAGTATGTGCCGCGTCCTGCGCGTTTTGCTTTATAAAGGGCGTCATCGGCGCGTTGAAGCAGTAGATCAAACGATCCGTGTCCGATTTGACCCTCTGCGATGCCGGCGCTTACGGATAGCCTGTTAAATAGTGGATTTTCTTGACAAATTTTAAAAAATCGGTCGATCAAAATTTGCACGCGAGATGCGATGCTTTGCATATTTGCGCCGTCTGTAAATATCGATATAAACTCGTCGCCGCCGATACGTACGTTCATTGCATCGTTAAAAATCTCTTTTATTAGATCTGATATTGCGACTAGGGCCTTGTCGCCGGCTTGGTGTCCGTGTTCGTCGTTTACCTGTTTAAAGCGGTCTAGATCCATATAAAGTATGCTCATGCGCGTGGTTTTTAGCTTACTTAAAAAGGCATCCAGCTGGTTGCGGTTGGCTAGTCCCGTAAGTTGGTCGTAATGGGCTAGATGTTCGATGTTTTGCAGATACTCGTACTCTTTCGTCACGTCGCGAGCGATGCCGATGGTGCCGATAATCGTCATTCCGTCAAATATCGGCGTTTTATATGTTTTTAGTTTATTTAGCTTTCCGTCAGCTTTTACTATATCTTCGCTAAGGAGGCTAGTCTTGTTTGCGGCGGCATGATCGGAGCGTCCATAGGCTGTTTTAGATGTATTTTGAGCGCAGTATGCGTTATGGCCGTTAAGGAATTCTTTTACATCTATATATAATCCATCGGCATCCTTAAACCAGATTGTATCTGGAGATGAGTTTATGATGGTTTCTAGCCAGGCTTTTTGCAACCATGCTTCTTTTCGTTCGGCGATTAAATTTAGCGCTTTTTCAAAGTAAAAATCGTCTAAATTTGCAGCTTGCGGCCAAATTTCATCTGCGGCCTCTTTTTGCTCGCTCGTTATCTTTGCGGTATCCTTTGCGTAAATCGCCAAAAAGCCGTTTTCGCCGATACGTTTTTTTAGCTCGGTTAAATTTATCTCGCAATCCTGGCTTGCGATGATTAGATACTGGTGCTCGTCTGGGATGGGCACAGGGATGTCGCAGGCGCTTTTTATGAGTTCAAATTTATGCTCAAAGCGCGGTTTGGACGGTATTTTGTTGTATTGTTCAAATTTATTTTTTACATCTTGGGTTAAACAAATATGCAGTTTGACGCGGTACATGATCCCCCTTTATTTTTTGGTTATGGTACAGCAGGATAGCTTTAACGAGGCTTTCGGGTGGATTTAAGGTATGGAATCAAAATAAATTTATAAATATCGACGGTTAAATTTGGGGGCAAATTTTATGAAAAGAAAGTGGCGGACTTTGCTAAATTTATAAAATTTGACAAAGCCGGCCGTAACCATAAAAACATCAAGAAATTAAGCCTGAACGAATCCAGGCAACTAAAGGAGTGCATAATTTACGGACCGACCGCCGAGCCCTATAGACCCGTGCGGCGCCGTAAATTTGCAAATTTAAATCAGCCTCCGTACATCAGCCTCGGTAACCAAAGCGAGATCTCCGGGATATACGTCACTAAAATAAGTCCGACAAATAGCGTCAAAGTCCATGGCAAGCACGCTACGATGACGTCTTTTAGATTCATGCCCGTTAGGCCGCTCGCGACGAATAAATTTAAGCCCACGGGCGGCGTGATCATGCCGATTTCCATATTTACGATGAGTAGGATACCAAAGTGCACCGGATCCACGCCTAGCGCAGTCGCGATCGGTAGCAGTAGCGGCACCATGATCATAACGACCGATGATGGCTCCATAAACTGTCCCATGATGAAAAGTAGGATGTTTACGATGATTAAAAAGCCTATCTTGCCGATATTTGCGGCTAGGATGCTATCTGCTATCGTCTGCGGGATGTTTTCGCTAGTTAGCAGATACGCAAACACGACCGCGTTTGCGATGATGAAAAATATCATCGCCGTCGTGATGGCAGACTCTAGGCAGATGTCCCATAGGTCTTTAAATTTGATATCCTTATAGACAAATAGCGAAATAATCAGCGCATATATCGCGCTCGCCGCCGCAGCCTCTGTTGGTGTAAAAATGCCGCCGTAGATACCGCCGATAACGACTACTACGATTAGTAGCGCCCAAAACGCCTTGCCGAATTTTTTTACTCGCTCGCTCCAAGGCTCGGGCGTAGTAGCTTTAAATCCGAGTTTTTTCGCTCCGATATAAGTCTGAAGTATCATCATGCCGCCTAGCATCAGCCCAGGCACTACGCCCGCCATAAATAGCTGCGCGATACTGACCTCAGCTGTCACGCCGTAAACGATCATAACGACCGAAGGCGGGATGAGGATGCCTAGAGAGCCCGCGGTTGTGATGCCGCCCACGGCGTATTCTTTTGGATAGCCTGCTTCTTTAATCGCGACAAACATGATAGATCCTATCGCTACGACCGTAGCAGGCGAGCTACCAGAAACCGCAGCAAATATAACGCACGCAAATATCGCGCTCATCGGTAGGCCGCCTGGCAGGTGTCCGACCATGGATTTAGCAAAATCTATAATGCGTCTAGCAGAACCGCCCTTGCTCAGTAAATTTCCAGCTAGGATAAACATCGGAATCGCCATGAGGGCAAATTTGTTGATACCGTCAAAGATGAGCTGAGGTATCGTCGCAACGTCAAGATCGGTAAAAAGAAGCATCGTGATAACCGTGCTAGCTCCAAGCGAAACGGCGACGGGAACGCCTATTAGCATGAGGCCAAACAGCGAGATAAACAAAAATGCGATGGTCATAGGCTCTCCTTAGCTTTTCTTGACCGAGTCGCGTATCATCTCGGCTTCGTTGTTTACGATGACTTTATCCGAAGGCGTCATAGCGATCTGGAAAATTTTCTCTCCGGCACGGTAGCTAGCACCCAAAAACGCTATCGGAAGTACCAGCATCGGCACCCACTGCGGCACGCCTAGATCCACACTCATAAAATCAAGCTCGATCATCACCTGTAGATACTGCACGCTATAAACTACGACAAATATCAAAAATACCGTCGTTAGAATGTTTGCGAAGATGAGGTAGGCCTTGGCGATAGGAGCGGGAAATCTCTCGATCAAAATCGTAACCGAGATATGTATGCCCTTTCTAAAGCCGTAAGCGGCGGCAAAAAACGCTGACCAGATAAAAAGGTAGTTGGTTAGCTCGCCGGCCCACGACCAGCCCGTGTTAAAGCAATACCTCATCACGACGTTAACAAAGGCTAGCAGCGTGCCTGCAGCGATGCCTAGCACCGCCACGGTTTTGTTTACCGAGGCAATGCCGACATCTAAAATCTCAAAAAACTTGCCCATAAAAGCCTACTTCGTATTTATCGTTTTTTCTACTAGGTCTTGACCGATTACGTTGTAAAAGTTCGGATAAATCGGCTTCATAGCTTCCGCCCATTTGCCCTTTTGATCGGCGTTTAGCTCGATGATCTCAAGCTTTTTGGTCTCACTTGCGAATTTTTTAAGCTCGCTTAAAATATGCTCTTCTTCCTTGGCCGTCTCTTCGCGCTCAAACGCCGTAGCTTCTTTTAGAGCTTGCGTTACGTGAGCCTTCATATCATCAGGCAAACCTTTCCAAAATTTCTCGCTCATAACGACTAAATATCCCAAATATCCGTGAGATGAAAGCGTTAAAGAGCTTTGCGCCTCGTAAAATTTGGAGTTGTAGAAGTTTGATAGCGGGTTTTCAGTTGCATCGACTACGCCTTGCTGAAGGGCCGGATAAACCTCTGAAAACGGCAATACTTGCGGGTTGCCGCCGACTACTTTGATCTGCTCTTCAAGCACTTTTGAGCTTTGGATACGGAATTTTTGTCCTTTAGCGTCCGCAGGCTCTACGATAGGCTTTTTGCTAGAGCTAAAATGCTTAAATCCTGCGTCCCAAAAATCAAGCGCGATAAAGCCTTTTTTAGCAATCATATCTTTTAGAGCTTGTCCGACTTCGCCGTCTTGAACAGCGTAAAGATGGGCGTTGTCTCTAAAGATAAACGGCAGGTCAAATAGCTGAAACTGCGGCACTATCGGCGTAAATTTAGAAAAACTAGGCGCAGCCATCTGTACGTTGCCCAGCTTTAGCGCTCCAAAAACTCTATCGTCGTCCATCAGCGATGCGGCAGGATATACCTCGACCTTGATCGCTCCGCCGCTAAGCTCGCCGACACGTTTTGCAAAAAAGTCGGCAGCCTTGCCTTTTGGTGTAGAGGCGGCCACGACGTGGGAGAATTTGATCGTGTATGTTTTGCCTGCGGCAAACGCGCTGCCCGCAAGCGCGCAAGAAAGAAGCAGTGCGGAAAGTAACTTAATTTTCATCTGTGATCCTTTTGTAAAGATTAGCTAAATCAGCTAGGTGCAATTATAATTCATAAAAAAGCGGCTGCGTGAAAATGTTTCGACTTTTTGCAATAAATTTCAAATATATGTGTAAATATGTAACACTATCTCAAATTTGACTGTCAAATTTGAGAGCAGGCCAAAGTAAAATATAATGTTAAAAAGACTAAATGTTACGAAAATACACATTATTTTTATCAAATTTGACCTCCTTGTGCGGCGAGACGAGTTAAATTTGATAAAACGGAAGCATCGGCGGGTTTGTTTGTGCGTTAATAAATTAATTACTATTTTATTGCTATAATACGGATAAATTTTATTACAAAGGAAAAATTATGTTTGAACTTAGAAAACTGCCTTTCGATCCGAAAGCAAACGCCGTCGTAAGCGAGGAAACCTGTAACTATCACCACGGCAAACACCACCAAACCTATATCAATAACCTAAATAATTTGATAAAAGGTACCGAGTTTGAGGGCGCTAGCCTCTTTGATATCTTGGTAAAAAGCTCCGGCGGCCTGTTTAACAACGCAGCTCAGGTCTATAACCACGACTTTTACTGGGATTGTATCGCGAAAAAAAGCCAAATGAGCGACGAGCTAAAGGCACGCCTAGAAAAAGATATTCCAAATTTTAAAGAGGAGTTTTTAAAGGCTGCGACTACGCTTTTTGGCTCAGGCTGGGCATGGCTAGTTTATAATCCAAAGGAGGACAAACTGCAGATCGTACAAACTAGCAACGCGCAAACTCCGGTAACGGACGGCTTGGTGCCACTTCTAGTCGCGGACGTTTGGGAGCACGCATACTACGTAGATCACAGAAATGCGCGCCCGGCGTATTTGGAGAAGTTGTTTGAAAACATCAATTGGGATTTCGTCTCGAGCGCTTACGAGTGGGCGTTAAAAGAGGGGCTAAATTCGGTTAAATTTTACGTTTCCGAGCTTCACGGCGGCGCTAAATCTTGCTGCGGTTGCGGCTGCCATTAATGCCAAAAATTCGCCGGTTT
The DNA here is from genome assembly GCF_000313615.1 of Campylobacter showae CSUNSWCD. NCBI lineage: Bacteria > Pseudomonadati > Campylobacterota > Epsilonproteobacteria > Campylobacterales > Campylobacteraceae > Campylobacter > Campylobacter showae. Next base: position 183,482 of record NZ_AMZQ01000007.1, read on the forward strand.
CGCTAGTTTTTTAAGAGCGGCGATAAATTTGCGGTGGCTTATTTTTCTAAACAAGCGTAAGTCCGCGAGTAAACTTAGCCTTGAGCAACGACTCCTTCTTGGCTAAGTTTACTTTATATAAACTATTTTGAAGTAATATTCGAGTCTCATTTCACAAAAAAGGACGAAAATGAAGAAGTTTTTAGTTTCATCTTTGGCGGCTTTTGCTGCAGTTGCTATGCTTAGCGGTTGCCACGCGCACAAAAGCGAGAGCGCAAACAAAGCACAAATCACCAAATCAGAAGCTGAAGTTATTAAATTTACAGGCGTAAACGACCCGAAATACGTCGTTAGACTAAGCTCTACCGATAAATTTAACACAGCCCTGCTAGAAGACAGCAAAGGTCACAAAATCAACCTTAAAAACGCAGTCACTGCAAGCGGCGTAAGACTAGCGAACGACGATATCGGTACAGAGATAACGTTTAAACGCGGCGAAGGTATCCTAAACCTTGCAAAAGGCGGCGAGGATATTTTCTTAAGATACGACGAATAAAAACTTTCCCGCCGAATTTTACGGCGGGACTCTCTCTCCCTCAAATTTACCAAATTTAACTCCCGCAAAATCTCGTCAAATTTGAACTTTCGCTTGTTTTTTATCTTTATTTTAAATTTGCTCAAATTTAATATCTCTTATCAAAAACGGCTTTGTGTTAAATTTTAATAGCCCTCTATAAAATCCCCAAATATACGTGCTTTCAAAGTGATTTTAAACTTAAAAATGACATTTTCAAAATGCCCGTAGAGCAAATTTCGGTCACTAAATTTTAAGCCAACTTTGCCTATACTTTCGTCAAATTTATCATCAAAATTTAACGTAAGGAATGAAATGAAATTTATCCTAAAACGCGACGGCACGAAGCAAGAATACCTCCCGTATAAAATCCAAGACGCGATCAAAAAAGCCTTTGAAAGCGAGTCTAAAGAGTACGACGACAAGGTCTTTTTAGACGTGATGGGGCGCGTGTTTGACAGCGAAGTTTTGAGCGTCGAGGACGTGCAAGACTACATCGAAAAGGCGCTTTTTAACGCGGGACACTTCGACGTGATGAAGAGCTTTATGCTCTACCGCCACACGCACAAGCTTCAGCGCGAGCAAATTTTAGGACTAAACGAAGACACCACCTACATCAACTCCACCCAAACCATCAGCGAGTACATCAACGGCACCGACTGGCGAATTCTCGCCAACTCAAACACCAGCTACTCAAACGCCGGCCTCATTAACAACACCGCGGGCAAGGTCATCGCCAACTACTGGCTAGATAAGGTGTATAGCAAAGAAGAGGGCCTAGCGCACCGAAACGGCGACTATCACATCCACGACTTAGACTGTCTTACCGGCTACTGCGCTGGCTGGAGCCTTAGGGCGCTATTAAACGAGGGCTTTAACGGAGTGCGCGGCAGGGTCGAGAGTAAGGCGCCAAAGCACTTTAGAGAGGCGCTATATCAGATGGCAAATTTCCTCGGCATTTTGCAAAGCGAGTGGGCTGGCGCGCAGGCGTTTAGTAGCTTTGACACATATCTTGCGCCTTACGTTTTCCGCGACAAGTTAAGCGATAAAGAGATCAAAAAGGCGATAACGAGCTTTATCTTTAACCTAAACGTGCCGGCTCGCTGGGGTCAGAGTCCGTTTACCAACGTAACGATCGACATCACCTGCCCGAGTGATCTACGCGATCAGATCCCGACGCGCGAGGATAGGCATATATTTAGCGACCTTGAGGACGATGAGCTAGCTAAAGAGGCGCAAAAACGCGGCTTTAACAAGCTAACCGATATGACCTACCGCGCCTTTGAGCCCGAGATGAACCGCATAGATAAGGCCTTTTACGAGATCATGACCGAGGGCGACAAGTGCTCACAGCCGTTTACTTTCCCGATCCCTACCGTAAATATCACCGAGGACTTCGACTGGGACAGCGAGGTGGCGAAGGTACTTTTTGAAAACACCGCAAAAATGGGTTCGAGCTATTTTCAAAATTTCGTCGGCTCTCAGTACACAGTTGATGAAAACGGCAACCGCATCGCAAACGACAAGGCCTATAAGCCGGGACACGTACGCTCGATGTGCTGCCGCTTGCAGCTAGATTTACGCGAGCTGCTAAAGCGCGGTGGAGGGCTGTTTGGTAGTGCAGAGATGACGGGCAGTATCGGCGTCGTGACGTTAAATTTAGCTCGACTAGGCTATCTATATAAAGGCGATAAAAAGGGGCTCTACACACGCCTTGAATATCTGCTAAATTTAGCTAAATCTACGCTTGAAAAAAAGCGCAAATTTATCCAGGAAATGTACGAACGCGGCCTGTATCCGTATACCGCGCGCTATCTAAAGCACTTTAATAATCACTTTAGCACCATCGGCATCAACGGCATGAACGAGCTTTTAAGAAACTTCACGAACAACAAAGAAAACATCGCGACTGATTTTGGGCGAGAGTTTGCGATCGAGATGATCGAGTTTTTACGCGGTAAAATTCGCGAGTTTCAAGAGAGCACCGGCAACCTTTATAATCTCGAAGCCACGCCTGCCGAGGGCACGACGTATCGCTTCGCCAAAGAGGATAAAAAGCGCTATCCCGACATCATCCAGGCCGGTTTTGGCGAAAATATCTACTACACCAACTCCACGCAGCTACCGGCAAATTTCACCGACGATGCGTTCGAGGCGCTTGATTTGCAAGACGAACTGCAAAGCTCCTACACGGGCGGCACGGTGCTGCACCTATACATGAAGGAGCGGATCAGCTCGGCCGAAGCATGCAAAGACCTCGTGCGCGGCGTGATAAATAACTACAAGCTGCCATACATCACGATAACGCCGGTCTTTAGCGTCTGCGCCAAGCACGGCTACATCAGCGGCGAGCACGAATACTGCCCTAAATGCGACGAGGAGCTTTTGGCTAAATTTAAGGCTGAAAATAGCGTAAAGTAGGCTAAATTTGAGCGGCGAAGCTGGGTTTTGCCCAATGGTGTTTATTGTGTTTGGCTTTTGGTATATTTTAGCCCCATACAAGAATCCGACTTATTGTTTTGCAAAGAACAATCTTTTATAGAATAATAGTATTTTTGTTAAGGATAGAAATGGATTTTAATGGTCAAATCTTAAGAACTTGTGAAATTATAGATAAAAATCTTGCGAATAATAACTTGTGTGATGAACGAGGATTCGTTAGTCAAGTTATCTTATCTCAGCTTAGAAATTTAGTAGAGTATATTTTTCAAAAAATTCACTCCGGCGAAGAAAAAATAGATACTAATGAGTATCAGCAGACAATTAATGAAAATGCTATTAAATACATCAAATCAAAGGGCGGAAATTTTACTTTTTTAATTCGTTTCCATAATTTTTTAGATAAATCTGTCTCGCATTACACACTTAGTGAAAATTCATCTGAACGTTTAATGCTTAAGTATTTTATGTATTTGGTCGAGTGTAAAAATTTTTTAGGAGAGCGATACAATATTGAAGTACTTAGAAATCTTGACAAATTCCCGCTTAATTTAGATAAGAAATTTATGGAATATTATGAAAAGATTGCAGATAAACTAGAAAATCAGGGTATTTTAAATAATTATCATAAAGAAAACGGCGTTTACTACATAACAAAAATAAAGCCATTTATTGTAAAAGGACAAATTTATTATGAAGTAACTTTTGTTAATGCAGTAGATAATTTTAGTAAATTTGATAAATTAATTGCATTTTGTAAATTTAGAGTTTTTGATAATTATGCCGTTAATCTATGATTCATAATGAAAATATAGAAATTTTAGATAAATTAATGCAAGTAAAAATAATTGATTCTTGGGAGGTCGCCATTAGGCCGGCTGAATTGGAAAATTTTGGTAAGATATTTGGGCTTAGTCAAAAAATATATAAAACAAATGAATATAAAGAAATAATGCGATTTTTGACACATAAGAAAATTAGCCTAGTCGATTTGATTGATAGTTATGATTACCAAGATATAAAAAGAAACATTATTTCTAAAGGACAAGTTTCGCATATTTTTGATATTTTAGATAAGGCAAAGGCAGTTACCAAAGATGGTAGAAATACAATTAGGTATTTACTGCATAACTTACGTAATCAAGTAATAAAAAAGCAACTTCCAAATAATGAAGATAGATGCCTATCAGATTTAAAGCTAAATTCAAAATGCTTTCCCTTTGAGGAAATGCCGTTTGCTACATCTTTGATAAATCACAACCCTAGCTTTTATGATTTGTTAGAATGCATATATACAAGCGGAAGAGAGCATGAATTATTTGCTAGAGCGGTCAAAAGCAGGATTGAAGATGGCGGAAGCCTATTTATTGATAAAAAGGAATTTAATTTCAACAATATAGATGGTCTAAGATCTCATTTTAACTCAAAATTATGGACAGGAAACGAAAAGAATCTAAAAGGACATACTGGTAGGAGAATTGAGGAATTTCAAAGTCACTTTTATATCAAAGAATATGTCGAAAAATCTATCGAAATTATTGATGGGCTTGACAAATTGACGCAGGGTGGTATTCAAAACTACTCAAATTCTGCAAAAGAGTGGATAAAGAAAAATTCGACGCTAATTGATGATAAAGAAAAAGAAAATATTGTTATTAATCTATTTGAGAAATCAAAAGTCGCCTTGATTTATGGCGCAGCTGGCACAGGCAAAACAACTTTAATTGATTATGTCTCGCGCTTTTTTAAAGATCATAGTAAAATATTTTTAGCCAATACAAATACTGCTGTAGATAATTTAAAAAGACGTATTACTGCGAGCCTAAATAGTGAATTTAAAACAGTCGCTAAATTAATAGCGGGTACAGACACAAAATGCGATGTTCTAATTATCGATGAATGTAGTACAATAAGTAATGATGATATGCAAAAAGTACTCAATAAAGTAAAATTTAAGCTCATTCTTTTAGTAGGAGACATATATCAGATAGAAGCGATATCATTTGGCAATTGGTTTAAAATCGCTCAGAGTTTTCTTGATAAAGCAACTTTTACATTAGAAAAAACATATAGAACAAAAGACAAAAAACTTTTAAAACTTTGGGATGAAGTAAGAAGTTTTGGTGATTGTATTAGTGAAATTTTACAAAGAGAAAGCTATTCGCAAAAATTAGAAGATTTAAGTTTTGAAGCTAGTGATGATGAGATTGTTTTATGTCTTAATTACGATGGATTATATGGTTAATAACCTAAATACTATTTTGCAAGAAAACAATAAAGCAAAAGCTGTAGAATGGGGTCTTCATAGATATAAGATCGGCGATCCCATTTTGTTTAATGAGGTAGAAAGATTTAAACCGCTTATTTACAATAATATGAAAGGAAAAATTATTAATATCGAGCCTGAAGAAAAACAAATTTGGTTTAGCATCGAACTTGAAAAATCAATAACTGGACTAGATGCACAAAAGTATGATTTTGAGTTATTGGAGAACAGCGATAAATCGGTGATAAAATTTTATGTTAATCAATACGGAACGGCTGATGAGGAGGGGAATCCTGAAAATAATGATGAAGAAACTATCGTACCGTTCCATGTGGCATACGCTATTTCAATTCATAAAGCACAAGGTTTGGAGTACAAAACTGTAAAAGTAGTAATAAGTAGCGAAGTTGATGAAATGATAACGCATAATATTTTTTATACAGCAATAACTAGAGCGAAGGAAAATCTACAAATATATTGGTCGCCTGAAGTCGAAAAGAAAATTTTAGAAAGCTTTAAAAAAAGAAACAGCAATAAAGATATTGATTTTTTACAGAAATTAAAGAAATAAAAGCCGCCCAAAAGACGGCTTAAATTTTATCTCTCAAAAACGAAAACTTTATTTGCTCCGTTTTCTCTCGTCGCGACGTAAAATTTTCCATCCTTGATAGCTAGCGTATGCGCGTCGTTTGTGCCTTTAAAGCCATAAACTTCCACGATCTCTCTGCTGCGCGGATCGAGCTTTAGGATGCTTGAGTATTGCTTCGAGAGTAGATAAACAAACCCGCCTTGCGCATCCATGCCCGTGACGTAGTAGTCGCTTACGTCTCTGCCATCTTTTACACCTAGAGACTCGTCGAAGCTCGGCACGAACTCGGTCGAAAGCAGATTGTCGGCATCGCTAAAGCTTGCCGCGCTTCAGCTCGCTTTGATGTCGTCGGGCACGCTGGCGATGAAAAACTCGCCGTAGAAATCTGAGTGATCCCACAAGAGGATGAACTGCTGTTTGGCGCGCACAGTGGAGTAGCGGTCCTTGAAATCAAGCGTAAAATTTTTGTATCCGTCGCGCAGATAGCGCCACGCTTTGTTTGCTTTCTCCTTGCTTTGATTTGGCACAGGCTTGAAAACTAATGGGTTTTATGTGGACAATTGGACTATTGTTAAATTCTTCCATTTGTCTTGCTGGACCAAATTTTAGCGTATCAAAGAAGCACTTCTTCTTGCCTAGTTGTGGTAGCAGAATTTATCCTAGCTTTTTGCCCAGTATCGTTAGACTCTCGATTTTGCCGCCCATGTCGCAGACTTCTGGTAGTTCGCCCCAGCGCGCAAAGCCGAATTTGGCAAACAAATTTAGGCTAGCGGCATTGCTGGAAAATATCAGCGCGACGATGTTTTTGACGCCAAATTTAGGCGCGTTTTCGAGTATAAAATTTACGAGCCGTCCGCCAAGCCCCTTGCCACGAGCCTCAGGTGCGACGTAGACGCTGATCTTGGCGGTGATGCGGTAGCCCTCGCGCGGATGATAGTCGCTAAGGCTGCCCCAGGCTAAGATTTCGCCTTTTGGGTTTGTGACGCTCGGCTTTTGTGCACCCAAATTTGCGCCCTTCGAGTCAAATTTTCTCTCGCAATCAGCCTCAAAGGTTTCGCCGTCCTCGCTCGTCAAATTTGCGTCGCAAATCTCGCGCAGCACGTATATCGGGCGATTTGCCGCCTCGTGCGCGTCAAACCACGCTTCGCGCTCCTCTATACTAACCGGGCGCAGCGTGGCCGTGGCGTTTTGCTCTAAAACGCTTGCGTTATAAATGCGCGTGATGGCGGCGAGATCGGCCTTGACGGCGCGCGAGATTTCGTATTTTGCGGCGACGAGTTTTTCTTGCATTTTGAGTCTTGTGTTAAATTTAAACGATTTTACGCCAAATTTAATTAAAAACAGCAGCGAAAACGTCAAATTTGAACGTCGGTAAAGGCGCGGGTCTGGCAACCGCAAAAAGGCAAAATTTGCGTCCAAAGGCGAAATCGCCGCAAATTTGAGTTATAATCTCTTTTTAAATTTAACCTTGGATAGAGATTTGAAAATAGCGTTTTTTGACTCGGGTATCGGCGGGCTGAGCGTGCTGGCTGAGGCTCTGCGGCGGTTTAGCGGAGCGGAGTTTTTGTATTTTGCCGACGAGGATCACGTCCCCTACGGCACGAAAAGCAGGGCCGAGATCGTGCGCCTTAGCCTTGATGCGGTCGGGTTTTTGGTCTCGCGCGGCGCGGACGCGGTCGTGGTTGCTTGCAACACCGCCACGAGCGCGGCTATATCGGAGCTCCGTGGCGCATTTAGCGTGCCAGTCATCGGCATGGAGCCCGCCGTCAAGCTCGCTGCGGATAGTTTCGGCACGCGCCCGACGCTGCTCATCGCCACGCCGCTAACGATCGCCGGCGAAAAGCTAGCGCGCCTCGTGGGGCGGCTGGAGTGCGAGACGTGGAGCCTGGCGTTACCGCGCCTTGTGAAGTTTGCGCAGGAATTGGAGTTTGACTCGCCTGCGGTTTGGGCGTATTTGCGGGAGGAGCTAGCTAAATTTGAGCTTGAGCGCCTGGGTTCGCTCGTGCTTGGTTGCACGCATTTTAACTATTTTAAGGACGTTTTGCGCGAAATCTTGCCGTCTCACGTGCGCATCATCGACGGTATCGACGGCACTCTAAACCGCCTTGCAAGCGAGCTAGGCGGTGGGCTAAAGCTTGCTTGTGGCGAGGATTTTTCGGAACTGGCGTGTAAATTTGACGCGGAAGAGCTAGATGCAGGCGGCGGACAGAACGCAAGAGGTAAGAGCAGGCAGTGCGAGGGGAGCGATGAAAGCGCTCGCAGCGAGCAAGGCAAGAAAGGTGGCGACGAGCAGGGTGCAGAAGAGTACGACGGAAACAGCGGTAAAATTTACTATCCAAACGGCAACAGCGTGGAGTATTTTTACTCGGGCAGAGCGCTAGATGCGGCGCAGCTGCATAAAATAGAAGTGTTTTTGAAAAGGCTTGATGCGATGCGGGAGATTAATTAACATCGCACTCGTTATATGCCGTTTTACGTAAGCAAAAAGCGTGATAATTTAATACGTAAATTGGATGTAAGGTGGCAAAATACAACTCAATAAAAATCCATACAAAATCACGCGCGGTTAAATTTGCCGCTTTTAAATCAAATCAAAAAGCCGCCGTTTGAGCGGCGAATTTGAAATAAGAGTTTAAATTTTTAAGATACGACGGACATTGTCTGAGCTTGTTGCACTCCTCTATCCGCCTTACAAATATCCTTAAACACCCACGTGGCCGTCTCAAACGGCCAACCGCAAGCGCTTAAAAGAGCTGACACGCAAGCTAAATTTTACTTTTTAGCTTGCAGATATACGGGCTCGAGCTTGGCCGCGACCTCGCGCAGATCGGCGATACGGCTTTGGCTAGACGGGTGGGTGCTCAGTATCTCAGGCACGCTGCCACCGCTTTTTTGCGACATTTTGACCCACACGTTCACCGCCTCTTTAGGATCATAGCCCGCGCGTGCCATCAGCTCGGTGCCGATGTGGTCGGCCTCGCGCTCGTGGGAGCGAGAAAACGGTAGCGAGATGGTGTACTGTGCGGCCATATTCATAGCGCCGGTAGCTAGATCGCCCAGTCCTGCAGCCTGCGAAACGGCGAAAATGCCGACATTTTTGAGCATATCCGTGCTGGCCTGCTCGCGGCTATGTTCACGCAGTGCGTGCGCGATCTCGTGTCCCATGACTGCGGCTAGCTCGCCGTTTGTGAGCGATAGATTTTTGATGATGCCGCTATACACGACGATACGGCCGCCGGGCATACACCACGCGTTTATCGTGTTTTCGTCGATCACGTTTACTTCCCATTTCCACTTGAGCGCGTCCTCTCTAAACGCCCCGACCTGCGAGATCAGGCGTTTGGCGACGTCTTGCACTCTTTTGGTCATCACGGGATCGATGTTTAGCGCACCCTTTTTACGCGCGCCGCTAAGCGTTTGCACGTAGGCTTTGGCTGCGGCCTCGTTCATCTCCTGTTCGCCGACTAAAAACATCTGGCGTCTGTTTTCGCCCAGCGCGCCGCCGCTAGTCGAGCTAGTGAAGCAGCCCGTCAGCATCGTCGCGGTAAACACGGCGAGTAAAATAATTTTTCTTATCGTCATTTTTCATCCTTTGCGAGATTTTGGCGATTATACCGCTAAAACAGCTATAAATTCGTAAATAGGCGTTTAAATTTGGCTTAACGGCGGCAAATTTGTAAAGAAACGGCGGGTAAATTTGAGTTTTATTTTTGGCGGTTTTACGGATCTGCATTAAATTTGTGCGGGTCAAATTTGGCAAATTTTCGTGCCTGAGTCTGCTTTAGACGGCTCGGACGCGCAAACTAAAATTTAACCGTCTCCCGCGAGCCGTCAAATTTGGTGTGCATCAAATTTAAATAAAGCTAAAAGTTCGTCAAATTTGCCAAATTTGCAGCCAAGCTATCCGTCAAATTTGCGTCCGAAACGCTAAATTTGGGCCGCCGCCGGCGCGAGCGCGAGCCAAATAACCCCGAGTCGTCGCGCAAGCAAAAGCTAAATTTAAAAGAGCCTGATTTACGCCTGCTCGCTTTGTAAATTTTCATCCAGCTTAGCGCGCTTGTACTCGATATTTTTCTCAAATTCCTTAAGCCTTTTGTGGATAGAGCGCAGCTCCGTGATGACCGTCCAGTTGTTCATAAACACCGCAAGCGACCCACGCACCTGAGAAAAGGCATTTACGACCTGCATCATCACGCCCAGAGTTATCGAGCCTGCGAGCACGCTAGGACCCATCGCGATGAGCGGGACGATGACCATGCTTTGACCGAACATATATCTCCAGATATCAAAGTATCCGTAGTGCAAAAATAGCCTGTAATAATTTCGTTTTAGATCGTGAAATAACCCTTCGAGTTTCTCGGGCGCGCCGTAGTTTGCCTTGTCGTCTTCGGCGTATACGAGCTCTTTTCTAAATGCGGCTTCTACCTTTTGGTTGTTGTACTCAAGTCCCGGTAGCTTAATGCCTACAAACCACGAGATCGCTAGTCCTCCGATGCTGACCGTTAGTGCGATCCACACGAGCGAGCCTTCGCTTTTGCCGAGCACCGGTATATCGACCTGACCGCTGAGTGCCCAAAGTATCGGTATAAAGGCGATGAGAGTCATCACGGCGTCGGCTACTTGCGAGCCTAAATTTTCCACCACTTTAGCAAAACGGTAGATGTCCTCTTGGATACGTTGCGAGCTGCCTTCGATGTCGGTTTTGACGTTTCGCCAGTATTTTATGTAGTCAAACGTCATCGCCTCGCGCCACTTAAACGTCCAAAGGCGCGTAAAATAGTTCGTCATCGTCGCAAGCAGGACGTACGGGAAGGCGATCTTGGCAAATCTAAGCACGCAAGTCCAAAAATCCTCTATCGTGTGATCTTTGACGTTTTGCAAGATATCGTAAAAGTCCTTGTACCAGTTGTTTAGAAGCACTATCATCTGCACTTGCGCGTAGGTCGATATTAGCAACGCCGCGAGCCCGAAATACGCCCATACGGCGCATTTTTTATTCGCGAAAAACGACGAAAACATCTATTTGCCTTTAAATTTGAGATTTAGTCGCAAAGTATAGCAAAACCAGGCTAAATTTATGCGCGTTAGATTGCTGTTATGCGTATTACGTTAAAATCCGGCGAATTTTTTACAAAGGATGAAAATGAAAAAGACTATTTTGGGATTTGCGCTACTTACGGCGCTTGCGTCGGCGGTGCTAGGTGGCGAGACGATTGAAGTTTATAAAAGCCCGGACTGCGGTTGTTGCGGAAAATGGGGCGAGATAATGAAAAAAAACGGCTTTGAAATCGTAGAGCACAAAACGAACGCGATAATCGAAACGAAAAACAAATACGGCGTTCCGCTGGAGCTATCTAGTTGCCACACCGGTATAGTCGGAGGTTACGCTATCGAGGGGCACGTACCGGCCGAAGAAATAAAAGCCCTTTTAGCCGCTAAACCGGCTGACGTCGTAGGTATCTCGGTGCCGGGCATGCCGCTGGGAAGCCCCGGCATGGAGCAGGGCGGCATCGTCGAGGACTATGATGTGATCGCGTTTAAAAAGGACGGTACGAGCGAAGTTTTTGCAAGCTATAAAAACGGCAAAAAGGTAAAATAATTTAAAATAGTCGGCGTAAATTTGCCGACTTTTCGCGGTTTTATTCGTTTGTATAAATACGGATTTTGCCAAATCTATCATGAGGCTATTTTTAAAATTTGAGCACCGCACCTCGTCAAATTTAGCGCAAAATCAAGCTAAATTTAACCCCAGCGGCCGTATCATTAAAAATAAATTCGCAAAGGAGTGGGCGTGGCGAGACTAATTTTTATCCTGTTTATTTTGGGGTTTCTTGCGTGGCTTTATATGGGCGGTACGACCAAAACGTTGGCTGATTACAAGGGCATGAGCCGCGAGGAGCTTGAGACGCTGTGCCTTGAGAAAAAGGACAAAAAGGCCTGCCAGAAAATAGCGATCGACTTCGTAAATGGCGCGAAGGCAAACGGCGGCAAACCGCAGTTTTAGAATTAAACGCGTCAAATTTGCTGTTAAATTTGACGGCGTAAACTTGGCTTAAATTTTATAAATTTAACCGTCGGTATTTTTGCGGTGCGGGTTTTGGCGTGTCAAATTTGGACTCAAATTTAAATAAATTTCGCAAATTTGAGCCAAAGCTCGCATAAAATAAGCAATATTTGTATTACAAGTTTAGCGCGGAGGTTAAATTTGCGCTCAAATTTAAGCCGAAAGCAAGGCACGCACGCAACTAAAAGCACCAAAACGCGGCAAAATAGCCCCGCGGCACTCGCTCGCGCTAGAGGCGGCAAAAATGCGCTTTCAGTTTAAAATTCCCGATTTTCTGCTATAATCGCCGCATTTCATTTTAATTTTTTAAGGATTTTAATTGCACCCCAGTAGCGCCGACTCGCTTTTTATGATCGCTCTTGCGATTTTTTTCGTATTTCTAAACGCTTTTTTCGTCTTATCAGAATTTTCCATCGTCAAAGTCCGCAAGACCCGCCTAGAGGAGCTTGTAAAGGACAAAGTGCCAAACGCGAAAACCGCGCTTGATATGTCAAACAATCTCGACACATACCTCTCCGCCACGCAGCTAGGCATCACGCTAAGCTCGCTGGCTCTTGGCTGGATCGGCGAACCTGCGGTCGCTAGACTGATTGAGGAACCGCTAAAAACATACTTTAATCTAAGCGATATTTTAGTCCATACCGTCGGGTTTGCGATCGCGTTTACGCTGATAACGCTCATGCACGTGGTGCTAGGCGAGCTGGTACCAAAGTCCGTCGCCATCGCAAAATCCGAAAAAGCGGTCCTAGCCATCGCGCGTCCATTGCACGTATTTTGGGTTGTTTTCTCGCCGCTTATCAAGACTTTTGATTTTCTAGCGGGCGTTTCTCTTAAAATTTTAGGCATCAAACCAGCCAAGGAGAGCGAGCTAGCCCACTCCGAAGAGGAGATAAAAATCATCGTGGGCGAGAGCCTAAAGGGCGGCGTTTTAGATAGCTTTGAGACCGAGATCATTAAAAATGCGGTCGATTTCTCCGACACGGTCGCCAAAGAGATCATGACTCCGCGCCGCGATATGGTCTGCATAAACAAGCAAAAAAGCTACGAAGAAAATATCAAAGTGATCTTTGACTCCAAATACACGCGCTACCCCTACATCGACGGTAGCAAGGACGCGATACTAGGCATGATCCATATCAGAGATATCTTGCAGATTGATACAGTTAACAAAAAGCACGAATTTGACAGCATCGTACGTAAATTCGTCATCGTGCCCGAAAACCTCTCGATATCTAAAATCCTCGTTATGATGAATAAGCAGCAAATCTCCGCCGCCCTAGTCGTGGATGAATACGGCGGCACGGCGGGGCTTCTTACGATGGAAGACATCATGGAAGAAATTTTGGGCGACTTTAACGACGAGCACGACGACGCCGACCCGCACTACAAAAAGATCAACGAAAATATCTACGAGTTTCAGGGGCGTTTTGACTTAGAGAGCGTCGAGGAGCTGATGGGGATTAGCTTTGCCGATGAGACGGAGGAGCTTACGATCGGCGGATATGTCTTTAATCTCATCGGTCGCTTGCCGGTCGTGGGTGACAAGATCGAGGACGAGAATTGCTACTACGAGGTGCGCAAGATGGACGGCGCTAGCATCTCAAGCGTCAAAGTGCGCAGAAAAATCGAAGAAAAAGAGGACGAGGACTGAGTAAATTTGCGCCTTGCTTTTGCGAGCGGGGCGTAAATTTGAGGGCGGATTTGGCTTTTGAAATTTTAGGCGCGCAAATGGCTTCTCAAATTTAAACCGATCTAAATTTGAAAGACTCTACTTCGTTCGTAAATCAGCTCAAATTTAAGCCGTTTCGTCAAATTTTAGCTTGCCGCATCGCTTTAAATTTGCCGCCGCTCGGCTAAGCCTTGCAGGATTGACGTTAAATTTGCCTCGCTAAATTTACGCTGATTTTTCTGCTGTATCCTCTCAAAAACCCGTAAATTTAATCTAACTTTTTAGCTTATTTTGATAAACTTCGCTAAAATTAACAAGAGATAAAAATTAAATTTTATATTTTGAAATTTATAAAACAAATTTAACATAGGAGGACAGATGAGAGTAGTTCAAGCGGAATTAATCTCCAAAACCGTCAGCGAGCTTTGCAAAGAGGCCTGTTATGTCGTAACGCCCGATATGAGAGCGGCTTTTGAAAAAGCTAAAGAAAACGAGAGCTCGCCGATAGGCAAAGACATCCTAGGCAAGGTACTCCAAAACGCGGATCTAGCCCAGAAACGCGTCGCGCCGATCTGCCAAGACACGGGTATGGCGGTTGTATTCGTCGATATCGGTCAAGACGTGCATATCGAGGGCGGATTTTTAGAAGATGCGATAAACGAGGGCGTAAAAGACGGCTACGTGGGCGGCTACCTACGAAAATCCGTCGTAAACGACCCGATTTTTGAGCGTAAAAACACGACAAACAACACCCCTGCCGTCATAAACGTAAGGATAGTAAAGGGCGACAAAATCCACATAAAAGTCGCTCCAAAGGGCTTTGGCAGCGAGAATAAGTCGGCTCTAAAAATGCTAGTGCCAGCAGACGGCCTAGAGGGCGTGAAAAAGGTATTTTTAGACACCGTTAAGCTAGCGGGTCCAAACGCTTGCCCTCCGATGGTGATCGGCGTAGGCATAGGCGGCACGATGGACAAGGCCGCGCTAATGGCAAAATACGCAGCCGCTCGCTCCGCAGACAGCAAAAACCCCGATCCTAGATACGCCAAACTAGAAGAGGAGCTGCTAGAGCTCGCCTGCAAAACGGGCGTCGGACCGCAAGGACTAGGCGGCGACACGACCGCGGTCAAAGTAAATATCGAGTGGTACCCGACCCACATCGCGGGTCTACCGGTCGCTATCAACATCAACTGCCACGCCGCTCGCCACGCCGAAGCTGAAATTTAAGGAGAAAAGATGTCAGAAGTAAAAAAGATAACCGCGCCGTTTGATAAAGATGTCGTAAAAAGCCTAAAAGCGGGCGACAACGTGCTAATAAGCGGCACCATCATCGCAGCTCGCGACGCCGCGCACAAGGCGCTAACCGAGACTTTGGCTCGCGGCGAGGCCTTGCCCGTAAATTTAGCCGGCGAGACGATCTACTACCTAGGACCAAGCCCCGCAAAACCTGGCGACGTCATAGGCGCTGCGGGACCGACTACTAGCGGACGCATGGACAAATACACTCCGACGATGATAAACGAAGTGGGCATCAACGGCATGATCGGCAAGGGCTACCGCTCTGAGGCCGTCGTCGAAGCGATGAAAAAATCAGGCTGTGTCTATATGGTCGCCATTGGCGGTGCGGGCGCGCTAATCAGCCAAAGTATCAAAAAGTACGAAGTGCTAGCCTATCCCGAGCTTGGCCCAGAGGCGATCGCGAGACTCACGGTCGAGGATTTCCCTGCTATCGTAGCGATAGATAGCGAGGGCAATAACTTCTACGAAGTAGGACAAGCTCCGTATAAAAAAATATAAATTTCTAGGCGCGGGCTATCGCTAGCTAGCGCCTAGATCTACGCGCCGCTCTTTATGGGTAAATTTGAAACCAAACGGCGCGTTAAACCCTCAAATTTTATTCTCACTCTTTAAAAATTTTGCCGTAATTGCTCGGATACGCCGCTCTTAAAGATTTCTTAATCTTATTCTTTAAAGAGTCCCCGTCGCTAAGCTTTACGCCGCCTACTAGGCAATCTTTGTCGCAAATTAGGCGCAAAGTTATATCCCGTTTTTCGCCGAACAGCTCAAATTTTACTCGTACCTCGTTCTCTGAGACCGCCTTTGCGCTAAAGTTTTTGAGCTCGTCAATATCCTGCGCGTCTATAAAAGGATCGGCCTCCAGATCGGACGATACGTGCTCTATGCCGCTCAGACGTCCCAGCGCAGAGCCGAACTGATCGTAAATGAGCCCGTCAAGCTCGGGAGTCAGCCACTCTGAGGTGATAGGCTGTATTTCGCCGTCGCCGTAGTTTGTTTGGTAAAATTCTTTTACCGTTTTTTCCATTAGCGCGGCTTTCGTCGTTTGAGCGCTTAGATTTGCGCCGCCAAGACCGCAAAAAACTACCGCCAAAAGGCAAATTTTAGACACATTTTTCATGGCTTTCCTTTAAATTTAGGTGTTTGAGTGATTTTGGCGTTATTGAGGTTAAATTTTACTCATCTTTGCGGGATTGGGTTTGCCGTAATAAGTTACGAGTCAAATTTGAGCGAACCGGCGTTAATCTCAAATTTACGTTAGCCATCGAGCCGTCAAATTTACTCGGACGGCTCGTTAAATTTAGCAGAGATTACTCTGCGGTGCTGTTTATGTAGCTGTTTTCGGAGATCTGTGTCCAGACCCTGGCCTTTTTCATAAAGGCTTTTTGTGAGTCTAGGATCTCTTTAAACGTCGCGTCTTTGGCCGAGAGCTCGTCTAGGATCTCATCCGTAGCCTTGCGCAGCGCGGCGATGATCTCGGGCGGAAACGAGGCGATTTTCACGTCCGGATGCTCGCTTTTGATTTTATCAAGGACCAGCGAGTTTTGATAGACGGCAGACTCGTACACATCGGCCGCTACGGCCTTGGTCGCAGTCTCTACGATAGCTTGAAGGTCGGCCGGTAGCTTGTCCCAGAGTTTTTTGTTGATGTAGAATTCATTTTCGCTCGCAGGCTCCTGCCAGCCGGTGTAGTAAAATTTAGCCACCTTTTGAAAGCCGAAATTTATATCGATCGCAGGGCAGACCCACTCGACGGCGTCGATCGTGTTCATCTCCATCGCCATGTATAGTTCGCCGATCGGGATCGTGTTTATATTGACTCCCAGCTTTGCCATTATCTCGCCGCCAAGCCCGGTCATGCGTAGTTTTAGTCCCTTTAGATCGTCCGTACTCTTGATCTCTTTTTTAAACCAGCCGCCCATTTGCATGCCGAAATTTCCGCCGTGAAATGTCACGATGCCGTACTCGTTAAAGACCTTTTGCGCGAGCTCCTTGCCGCCGCCGTACGCGTACCAGGCGTCTTGCTCGGCCTTGTTCATACCAAAAGGCACGGTCGTAAAGAGCATGAGTTTAGCGTCCTTGCCCTTATAAAAGTAGCTCGCGGTAAAAGCCGCGTCGTACTGGGCGTTTTTAACCATATCAAGCAGCGCAAACGCCGCCTTATGCTTGGACGGATAGTCGACGCGAACCTCGATACGGCCGTCGCTCATCTTTTCCACGAGCTCTTTAAATTTCTTTGGAGCGTCGCCTAGTACTGGCACGTTGCTCTCGTACGTGGAGGCGAGCTTGATTTTGTACTTTTCCGCTGCCTGCGCGCTGATCATCATCGCCGCGCATAGAGCTAGAGCTGAAAATAGTTTCATTTTTTCTCCTTTCGGTTTTAAATTTACCGATTATAGAGTTTTGTATTATACTTTTTGGTTAATTTTAAAATTTAAGCTGCCAAAATTTAATATATATGAGTAAAAACGTAAATAAATTTCTAAAATGTTACGAAAATTAAATTTTGCCGTTTGCGGATAAATTTGACGATTGTCGTCGTTAGGGCGGTGTCATTTGAGCGATACGACTCGGCGAATTTTGTTTGAGTGGGCGGTAGAAATCGACCTGCGGATACGGCTTTAAACTATTAAGCTACTTTTTCGCGACATGTCAAAATTTAGCAGGCAAAATTTACTCGTGTTTTTTGGGGTACATTGCGACGATTTTATGGGTTGTAAATGCTAAATTTAAGGTGCGTATGTAAAGATAAATTGGCAGGCATTTGTGACAAATCGACTTGGTCTTTTGAACCGCATTTGCGCCGTCGCCGAGTAAATTTAAGCAGCAAATTTGGCAAGACGACTTTTTGATAAATTTACAATGCAAATTTGTGAAATTTGAGCTCTAAAGCGTGCGCTTGAAGCTCGAATTTAAGTCGCCGAGTGCAAAAAACGGCGAGCGAGTAGGTAAATTTAGGAAGAGCTGGAAATGTCGTTGGTGTATAGTGTTTTGGCTAGCGTATTTTGCGTGCGGTTGCCGTTAGCTCCGATTCGTGCTTGCTAGCCTCTTGGCAAAAATATACGACAAAAATGACTTGATTAGATATAAGCAAGCTTAAATTTCCGTTTGGAGATCGGGCGTATTTTCGATCTCTTTGTCGCAAATCTCGCAAAAGCGCGTCAGCAACAAAAATAGCTTCTGGGCGTTTTTTCGCCGAGCCTAGCAAATACCCGCTCGCCCAGCTCATCGCTAGCGCGCACTATAGGGTCTGCTACGTCGTGCCCTTTTTGCGTGAGACTCATCGCGCGCTCCCTTTTATCCGCGCTTTGCTCGCCTATCTGCACTAACCCTTTTTGTCGAAAATCCTTGCAGACGTTAAAGACTGTTTGCTTGGGTATGAACCACTCTTGGCCGATCTTTTTTTGCGTCGAACGGCCGTCTTTTGCGAGTGTATAAAGCACTGCAAATTCGCTGTAGCTAAGCCCAGTTTTAGCAATCAGCATGTCTATGCGTTTGTCGATATCGCCGATTTTTTTGCCCAGTTCGTCGAAGTTGTACATTATTTCCACCCCCCCCTTTTTTTTATATTGGGTGAATTTTAGTAAAATCCAAAAATATTTTCAAGGTTTTTGGATTGACTTTTGGTCCTAAATTTTGCTAATATAGTAAATTTTAAGACTAATATCAAAGGAAATTTATGAAACTCGGTAATTTTTTAAAGGCGTATTTTTTATCGTTCGCGCTGATTTTCGTCGCAGCTGCGCAGGAAAATAAATCGACACAGGAAGCAGCGTCGCAAGCAGAGAAAAATACGGCCGAGCAACAAACTGCTCAAGCGGGCGTAAAAGACGACACTGACGCTAGCGAGCAAAGCGTTCGTCAAGATAAACAAAATCCGGACGCTAGGCAAAATCAAAACGACGAAGCGATAAAGCTCACGGTCGTATCACCCAAAATCGCAAAATTTAGCCCAAAGCTAAATTTACACGGCGAACTGGTCGCTAAAGACGATGTCGCAGTAGGTTCGGCGCTACAAGGTCAACAAATCTCCGAGGTTTTAGTCGAAGTCGGCTAAAATGTGCAAAAGGGGCAAATTTTAGCCCTGCTGGATAATGCCGGCGTAAAAGCGAAATTTGACCAGCAAACCGCTGCGCTAGAGGTCGCAAAGCAAAATTTAAACTCCGCCAAGGCTGCTTTTAGCGAATCTGAGTCCGCGCTAAAGCGAGCTAAAGACCTAGCCGCAAAAAAGGCTATTAGCTCGCAAGAGCTCGAACAAGCAAATGCGAAAGAAGCAAGCGCTAGAGCGAATCTAAACTCCGCTAAAGCGCAAATCTCGCAGATAGACGCGCAGATCACTGAAGCTAAAGACCAACTCGGCAAAGCTAGCGTGATAGCGCCCGTTAGCGGCGTCGTAACGGCCAAAAAAGCCCAAATCGGCGCGCTAACTAGCGGCGAGGCTTTGTTTAACATCGCAAAAGACGGCGTCATCGAGCTATCTGCAGATACGGATGCTAGGGAGCTAGCGCAGATAAAAGTCGGTATGAGCGCTCAGGCTCAAATTTACGACGTAAAAGAGGCTGTGAAAGGCAAAGTGCGGCTAGTGCCCGTGAGCATGGATACGAGCTCACGCCTAGGCAAGGTCAAAATTTCGCTAGATGGCGAGGCGAAATTTATCGGTTCATATGCTAAAGTCGTCATCGATCTGCCCGAATTTAGCGCATTAGCGCTACCTGCGCAGGCTGTTTCCTTTACCGAAAAGGGTGCGTTTACGACTATAGTAAAGGGCGGCAAAGCAGTCAAGCGAAAAATCCAAACCGGACTTAGAGCAAACGGGCTAGTTCAGGTGATTTCAGGTGTCAGCAAGGACGATGAGGTCGCGCTAAAAGCCGCCGCGCTGGTAAACGACGGCGAAGCGGCGCAAAGGAGCGCTGAGTGAAAATTTCGTCTTGGGCGATTCGCCATCCCATCCCGATTATCGTGCTTTTTATCGCGCTTAGCTTAGGCGGCGTAGCGTCGTTTCTGCGCTTACCGATAAACGCAAACCCAAACGTAAATTTCCCTATCGTTAGCGTCACGGTCACGCAGGCGGGCGCGTCGCCTACGCAGCTGGAAAGCTCGACTACTAGGCGCATCGAGAATGCAGTGGGCGGGCTAGCGGGCGTGAGGCACGTTAGCTCTACGATCTCTGAGGGTAGCTCGGCTACCACAGTGGAGTTTGCTATCGAGACGGACGTCGATCGAGCCGTAAACGACGTGCGAAACGCTATCTCGCAGATCAGAGACGAACTACCAGCCGGTATCGATACGCCGATAGTAGAGCGTGTGGACATCGAGGGCGGCGTGCTGGCGTTTTATTCTATAGGAAGCGCAAATTTAAACCAAAGCGAGATATCGCACCTGATAGATAACGAGATAAAAAGGCGGCTGCTAGCGATCCTGGGCGTTCAGCAGGTAAAGCGTCTAGGCGGTGTTACGCGCGAGATCAGAGTGTTTTTGGATCCCGCCGCGCTTAGCTCGCTAAAGATAGACGCCGCTTATATTAGCAAACAGCTTGCACAAAATAACGCCGATTTGCCCGCGGGCAGGACGGTTTTAGACGGTGCGGAAAATAGCCTGCGCGTAACAGGCGGTGCAAAGAGCGTCGAGGAGCTTTCCGATACTCCTATCTGGCTAGACGGCGGCCGAAACGTCCGTCTGGGCGACATCGCTCGCGTTGAGGACTCGCACGCTGAGCCTAGATCGCGCTCTAGGATGGACGGGCTGGAGACGGCGGGATTTAGCGTCTCGCGCTCAAAAGGCGCCAGCGACACGGCCCTGATGCAAAAGGTCGAGGAGGAGCTGGCTAAATTTACCGCAGAGCATGCAGAAGTAAAGATAGACGAGATATATACCTCGGCAAACGAGACTAAGCAAAGCTACGACCAAACGATCTGGATGCTAGCCGAGGGTGCGATACTAACGGTGCTTGTGGTATTTATTTTCTTGCGAGACGCCCGAGCGACGCTAGTGGCGGCCGTGTCGCTACCGCTTTCGATTCTGCCGACGTTTGCGGCGCTTTATCTGCTGGACTACACGCTAAACGGTATCACGCTACTGGCTTTAATGCTAGTTATCGGCATACTCGTAGACGATGCGATCGTGGAGATAGAAAATATCAAAAAGCACTTAACTCTAGGCAAACGCCCCTATCAAGCCGCCATAGACGCGGCTGATGATATCGGCTTTGCGGTGGTTGCCATTACGCTAACGATAGTGGCGATATTTTTGCCAGTTAGCTTTATCGGCGGGGGTATCGGGCAGTACTTTAGGCAGTTTGGCATCACGGTTGCGGCGGCGGTTTTGGCTTCGCTTTTAGTCGCGCGTCTAGCCACTCCGCTACTAGCGGCCTATATCCTAAAGCCCGAGACCAAAGAGGAGCGCGAAGCGAGCAAACTAAAGGCTGCCTATCTAAATTTACTAACTTTCACGCTAGATCACCGCAAATTTACGCTCTTTATCGGCTTTTTGCTACTGCTTGGCTCGTTTGCGCTAATACCGCTTTTGCCGACGGGATTTTTGCCTCAAAGCGACTCGGGCAGAAGTAGCGTAAATATCACGCTAGCTCCCGGATCCACGCTAGAGCAGACCGATGAGAGGCTTTTAAATTTAACGCGCGCCATCAAAGAAAACCCTGCCGTTTGGTCGGTTTTTGCTATCGCTGGAGGAGGTGGCGAAACGCACAAGGGGGAGCTGCTAATCACGCTAAAACCGCACAAGCAGCGCGCCGTTACGCAAAAGGAGTTTGAAAACGAACTGCGGGCGGAGCTGGCTAAATTTAGCGATATGAGATTTGCTTTTGCTAACGAGATGGCTGCGCGCGATATCTCGGTCATCCTAGCAGGCGACGACGCGGATGCACTCTCTCAAACGGCGTCGCTAATAAAATCTCAAATGAACGGAGTTGCGGGCGCGAAAAACGCTCAAGTAAACGAACCGCTGCAAAAGCCGGAAATCCGCGTAAATTTAATCAAAAAAGAGGCCGCAAGGCTGGGCGTGAGCCATCAGACAGTTGGCGAAGCTTTGCGTATCGCTACCGTAGGCGACACGGACGCGGCGTCGGCAAAATTTGACCTGCCGGACCGCCAAGTACCTATCCGCGTTAGCCTAGAGGAGGGTGCTAGAAACGATCTTGAAGTTTTGCGTAAAATTTACGTCCAAAGCGCGACAGGGACGGCCGTGCCGCTCTCTAGCGTGGCAGAAGTTTCGTATTCGCAGGGTGCGGCTAGCATAGAGAGGTTTGATAAACGTCGCAAGATCGCTGTCGAGGCCGATTTGCAACCTGGATTTACCATAGGCGAAGTTTTGGGGCAAATTCATGCCTTGCCCGCGATGCAAAATTTGCCGACAAGCATCTCCTCGCCCGAGTACGGCGATAGCGAGTATATGAGCGAGATGTTTGAGCAGTTTAGTATCGCGCTTGGCTTTGGAGTGACGATGTTTTTGCTGGTTTTGATTGTACTTTTTCGCGATTTTTTGCAGCCTGCTACGATATTTATCGCGCTTCCGCTCTCTATCGGCGGCGCGGCGGGCGGTCTGCTACTTTACGGCGGCGCACTTGATCTATCCTCTGTGATCGGTATCTTGATGCTGATGGCTATCGTGGGTAAAAACTCTATCTTGCTCGTTGATTTCGTCATCGAAAAGCGCCTGCGCGGAAGCGGCGTCAGGCAGGCTTTGCTAAGCTCTGGCGCTGAACGTGCGCGACCTATCGTGATGACTACGATAGCTATGATCGCGGGCATGGCGCCTGCGGTGTTTGCTAGCGGCTCGGGAGCGGCTTTTCGCGCGACGATGTCGGTAGCCGTGATCTGCGGGCTGGCGGCCTCTACGCTACTTAGCCTCGTTTTCGTGCCGACGGTTTATTCTATCGTTGATGACGTGAAAAACTTCCTTGGCAGGCGTCTTTCCAAACTCACGTCCGTAACCGAGCAAGATAAGCAAAACTGGGCGAGGTAAATTTGGCCGATAAACGGCGGCGCTAAATTTACCGGGTTTTTGCGCGGCGTGGTAAGATTGATTAAATTTGGCTTTATTTGGCTTGGGTCAAATTTGAGCGGGTTTTGCAGTCAAATCTAATAATACCCAAGGCACATCGTCTCGGTTAGCTTTATGCGCTTTTCAAGCGGCGCAGGCGAGAAAAACGAGCACTTTTCGATGTAAATTCTGTAGTCGTAGTCAAGTCCGAAGTCGTCGTAAAATTTCTTTAAATTTATAAATTTTATCCCGCAAATTTCGCGTAGATCAAAAAGCGGATAGAGTTTGGAACCGTTGTTGGCGACTAGGTGCGAGGGTGCTAGCGTCGTAAACGAGCAAAATGCCGACGTGAGCACGAGTCCTGCTAGATCGCTACAGCGTGCGGCCGCCTCGCGAAAACGAGCGGGAATGCATTTTTTATGCAGAAAAACGATGCGCGAGTTTTCAAATTTAGCGCAGATCGCGCCGCTCCAAAACAGATACGCATTGCCCGAGATTTCGGCGTTTTTCGCAAATTCGCAGCCAAGAACGTAATCGTCTAAAAACTCGTTTGGAGCAAGGGTGATTTTCATATTTTTAGCGCCTTTTTACGGGAAATTATAGCGAAATTTGCTTTTTTAGCCGTAAATTGGGTAATATTCGCCCAAATTTTACAAAGGACGAAAATGAAAAAGGTTATCTCTACAAAAGATGCTCCGCAAGCGATCGGACCGTATTCGCAGGCGATCGAAGCAAACGGATTTTTGTTTATTTCAGGGCAACTTGGCGTGACTCCTAGCGGCAAATTTGCGGGCGAGGACGTGAGGGCTCAAGCCGAGCAATCGATGCTAAATTTAAAAGCGATTTTGACGCAGGCGGGGCTTGGCTTTGAAAACGCGGTAAAAACGACGATTTTTCTAGCCGATATTGCGGACTTTGCGGCGGTAAACGAAATCTACGCTAAATTTTTTAACGAGCCGTATCCTGCCAGAAGTACGATCGCCGTTAAAACGCTGCCAAAAGGCGGTCTAGTCGAGATCGAGCTCATCGCGGCGACGAAGTAAAATTTAAAATCAAGGGAAAAAATGAAAAAGATTATATTTGCGCTTGCAGTCGTTTTGATTGCGGTTTTGGGCGTCGCGTTTTACGGCTCGTCTAAGGCTAAAGAGTCCTACGATAGGGGCGTGGCTAGGCTAACGGGCGAAACTCTGCGCTTGCCGTTTATCGATCTAAAGGCAAACGTGACGCAAAACGAGTACGACAAAGGGCTGTTTAGCTCGCGTGCGACGCTTACGTTTGAGCTAACCGGCGGCAAAGATCCGGTAAAATTTGAGGCTAAAACCACGCTAAAGCACGGATTTGCCGAGATTTTTAGCGGATTTAAGGCGCACAGCGATATCAAGGCTCTAACGCCCGAAGCTGCCTCCGAAGCTAAAAAGATATTTGGCACGGACGAGTTTTTGAGCGCCGACGTATTGATAAATTTAGATAAAACCCGCGACGTAACGCTAAATTTGGCCGAGATCAAAGTAGAAGAGAGAAATTCGGACTTTGTTATCTCAAAGCCTTTTGCAAAGGCCCAAATCAAAGAAAATAAGATAAAATCCCTAGAAATCGGCGTCGGTAAAGTTAGCGGCGGCGATACGGACGGCGTGGATAAGTTCGATATAGAAAACGCCTCCGCGCTCATCGAGCTTAACGACTTTAAGAGCTTTGACGATCTAATCTCATTTATAAACATACAAACCGCCTACGAAAATATAGCTAAAATCGGAGTAAAGACCGATAAAATGAGCTTTAATAGCGCCAAGGGCTACGATTTTCCAAAATCGGTCGGCATTGCGGGCATTTCTTTTTTAGCGCAGACAAAGCAAAACGCAGACGCAAATCTCCTCGATACCCTTACCGACGTGAGCCTAGGGGCGCTTGACGTGGACGGCAAAAAGGTTCTTGAGCAGCTAAATTTGAGCCTAAACGAGAAAAACGTAAACAAAGAAGCGATGGCGATGTATGTCACCGACCCGAAAGAGTCGGCTCTTTATAAAATTTTGATGAGTAAAAACTACGTGATGGAGATTAAAAATTTTAGCTTTAAAAACCCAAGCGGCAAGGAGCTAAAATTTAACGCCGTAGCCGATGCGTCAGGGCTTGGCTCGGAAAGTAAAACACTGCATGACGACGTAGATATCCAAACGGCGCTAAAAGCGGTTAAATTTGACGGAGAGATAAAGGTGCAAGCCGCGTCTATAACGGAGTTTTTAAGCGCGTATAAGGGGCTGATGGCCGATAGCGACTTTAACCAGATGATGGATGGTATCAAGCCTTTTGAAGAGCGCGTGAATTCGCTTTTTGTCAAAGATGGCGAGTATATGAGTGCGAAATTTAAACACGATGTCGGTAGTGACGATCTGCTGGTAAACGATAAAATTTCGCTCAAAGAATTTATAATGAGCTTGATGGCGAACTAAATTTTCCTTATTTTCAGCGGACGATAGCGCTAAATTTACTGCTTCGTCCGCTAAATAAATTTTGTTTTTGCTTATATATTAAGGTAAATTTCTGCAAAATAAAATTTGATAAAACCCACAACAAAAAATCTCTAAAATTTTTCACACCCCTCCTTTCCTTCAGCTTCTTTTAAGCATCTTCCTTGTATAATTCCAGCTCACGAATTGAGAAACCACCTTTAACTTTC